>JASFJQ010000187.1:0-5187 GCA_050121305.1 Chromatiaceae bacterium | reverse complement strand
CTGGCTGCTGGCTCTGCCCCATGCCGTCGCGAATCACTTTACCGCCGCCGAATTTCACCTCGTCGCCATACACCGTTCGGTCTTCTTCGACCTGGATAAACAGCTCACTGTCAGCGAGGCGAAGCCGGTCGCCGACCGTGGGGCCGTACATTTCCGCATAGGCCTGCCGGCTGATCCTGGCCATCATGCCTTGCCCCGCTCGAGCGCGCCCATGACCTGGCCGCGAAATCCGTAGACGTGCCGGTCACCCGCATAGCTGACCAGCTGCACTTCGCGCGTCTGCCCGGGCTCGAAGCGCACGGCCGTCCCGGCGGCAATATTCAGACGGAATCCACGGGCCCGCTCGCGTTCGAAGCGCAGCGCCTCATTGGTCTCGAAAAAATGATAATGCGAACCAACCTGGATCGGTCGGTCTCCGGTGTTGGCCACGCTCAGCGTCACCGTGGTACGGCCCGCGTTCAGCTCGATATCACCATCGGCCACGATCAACTCACCTGGAATCATTGCCTTGCCTCCACTATGGCGTCGCAGCGCGGGTCGGCGCTGACGACCGCGCGCGTTCTCTAAACGATCGGATCGTGCACCGTGACCAGCTTGGTGCCGTCGGGGAATGTCGCCTCGACCTGCACGTCCGGGATCATCTCCGGCACGCCCTCCATGACGTCGTCGCGGCTCAATAGGGTACGCCCGTAATCCATCAGCTCGGCAACACTGCGGCCATCACGTGCACCCTCCATGATCGCGGCACTGATGAAGGCCACCGCCTCCGGGTGATTGAGCTTGAGTCCCCGTGCCTTGCGGCGCTCGGCGAGCAGCCCGGCGGTGAACAACATCAGCTTGTCTTTCTCTCTCGGCGTCAGGTCCATAAAGATCGGTGCTCCTTAGGGTCAGGTGGCCCAGATGCGCGGCGTGCTCGCTGGGCGGCCGAATGCGCGTGGGCGCAGGGTCTGCCAGAGGGTACTGAACTGGCGCCGCGCCAGCTCCGTGGAGCCGCCAAGGTAACGCACCACGAGCAAATCATCGATCAGTGTGGCGCCGATGGTGTCCGCACCGCTGTCCGAAAATAGATCGCGGCAGGCCTTGACCTCGGCCTCACTCGCGTCGCTGATCACAAAGATCCCGCCGACCGGCATGCCCCTCATCAACGACAGCCGGCGACGACTCTCGGCGTCGACGCGCAGCCGTTCCAGCAGGATCGGCGCACCGTCACGCGTCAGCGCGAGGCGGTTGTCGATACTGCCCCGGTCGAAGTCTTCGTCGATGGCGGGTCGCCCCAGACACTGGATCTCCCAGAGCGCCAGGCGTGCATCACCGTGTAACTCGACCTGCGTCTGCAGCACTGCGCTGGCGCCCGGGAAGAAGATGCTCTCCTGCGGCAACCACTCCAGGGTGGCGCCCGACTGCACAACGAGCCGTTGAGACTGCCGTGCGCTGGCGCCGCCGCTGCGGTAGAACTTGGCGGCGCCGGGGGTCGTGACCAGGGCATTGGTGCCGTTCCCCAACAGCACATCGATATCGAGTACGTCGCCGCCGACCACCCCGCCCGGTGGGTGCAGCAGGTAGACGTGGCATACCTCGCCCTCCGGATAGAACGGCCTCTGCACCGTCAATGGCCCGCTGTGCCGTCGCTCCGCCAGCACGGTGCGGTCTCCGGCATCGCGAAATCCCAGGCGCAGCTCGGCCCGCCAACCCAGGCTACGCGGCAGTTGTTCGACTGCGGCCGCCATCCCGGTCGCTCAGCCGAGGCCGTGCTGAACGCGCAGCGGCGGTGGTGACGGATAGGGTGCCGCGGTCTGCAGTGCCGCCATCTTCACCGCGCGCGCGCGGGCGGCGCCGACCGTAGCGGACGGCAGACTCGGCAAATCGATCAATAGCTCCCCCAAGACGGCCCTCAACCAAGTCTAGCCTGCATGTTGCACCAGTATCCAGGATGATCGCGCCGGCCAGGTGCGTTTGGACGCCGGGCTGGAGCGAAAGCTGGCCCGCAGGGTGCTGCACACGGATGTGCAGCGTAAGACCAAGTCCAAGCGTGCCTGGACAAGCGAGGGCCTGGATAGATCGGGGACGGGGCCAAACTGTTCCGTCGAGAAAGTGCCCTGGATATAACTTTCGTAGCATCTCTGCCGATTCATTCGCGCCCGTCCACGATCGCACTGCAAGATGCAGGCTAAACCGTCAGATACTGATGGATAAGGTCGTCGTTCAGATCGGGCATAGCGCCCTTCGCCACGGCGCGACCACGGTCCATCAGGCAGAAACGATCCGCGACCTTGCGCGCAAAGGGCAGCTTCTGTTCGACCAGCAGTACGGTGAGTCCCATCTCGCGGTTCAGACGACGCACAATGCTGCCGATGTCCGCGACGATGTTCGGCTGGATACCCTCGGTCGGCTCGTCGAGGATCAGCAGCCTGGGGTCGGTGACCAGGGCTCGGCCGATCGCCAGTTGTTGCTGCTGGCCGCCGGAGAGGTCGCCACCCCGGCGACCGAGCATGTCCTTGAGTACCGGAAACAGCTCGAAGATGAAATCCGGGATCTTGCGCAGGCCATCGCGACGCGCCGGCAGGCCGATCAACAGGTTCTCTTCGACACTGAGCAGCGGAAAGATCTGGCGCCCCTGTGGCACATAGCCGATGCCCAGACCAGCGCGGCGCTCGGCACTGACGCGACTCAGCTCAGTGCCCGCGTAATCGAGGCTACCGGACTTGATCGGCAGCAGGCCCATGATGCACTGCAGGAGCGTGGTCTTGCCGACGCCGTTGCGCCCCATCAAGACCGTGCATTCGCCCTCGGGGACGTCGAGGTCTAGATCCCAGATCGTGTGCGACTGGCCGTAGTATTGATTCAGCTGCTCGATCTTCAGCATCGCGGCATTTCCACTGCCGGGCATGCACAGGATAGGTCGCTGTGCCGGTTCAGGGTGTTGCTCAGCATAATCCGGGTATCATGCCCGCTGTGCTGACTCGCCAAGATACACCTCCACCACCTTGGGGTCGTTCTGGACCTGGTCCATGTTGCCCTCGGCCAAAACGGAACCCTGATGCAACACGGTAACTCGCGAATTCAGTGCCCGCACGAAGTCCATGTCGTGCTCGACCACCACCACCGAGTGTTCACCGGCGAGTGAACTGAGCAGCGCTACCGTGCGATCCATCTCCTGATGGGTCATACCGGCGGCCGGTTCGTCGACCAGCAGCAGCAACGGGTTCTGCATCAGCAGCATCCCGATCTCCAACCACTGCTTCTGGCCGTGCGACAGCGCACCGGCAAGGCGCTGAGCCTCGTCCGCCAGGCCGATGAGCACCAGGACTTCGTCGATGCGCGCACGCTCCGCCGGATTGAGACGCGCACGCAGGGTGCGCCAGACCCCCTTGGGTCCGGCCATGGACAGCTCGAGGTTTTCGAACACGCTGTGGTGTTCAAAGACCGTTGGCTTCTGAAATTTGCGGCCGATGCCGGCGAGGGCGATCTCGGGCTCGCTCATCTGCAGCAGGTTCATGCGCGCGCCAAACCAGCAGGTCCCGGTATCCGGACGGGTCTTGCCGGTGATGATATCCATCATCGTGGTCTTACCCGCGCCGTTCGGCCCGATCAGGCAGCGCAGCTCCCCGGCGTTGACATAGAAATTCAGCGCATTGATCGCCTTGAAGCCGTCGAAACTGACCGAGACGTCCTCCATGTACAACACCGTGCCGTGCGACAGATCAAGATCCTCGACCACCTTCGGCACCATGAAATCGAACACCCGGTCACGACGGAACAGCCCCTGAACCACACTCATGTGTCGCGCTCCCGACGCCGCCACAGGCCGGCAATGCCGCGCGGCAGCAACAGCGTGACCAGCACGAACAGCGCACCCAGGGCGAACAGCCAGGCCTCCGGAAAGGCGCCAGTGAACCAAGTCTTCGCGTAATTCACGCCGATCCCGCCGAGAACGGCACCATACAGCGTGGCCCGCCCGCCGATCGCGACCCAGATAACGACCTCGATAGAGTTGAGCGGGGCAAATTCACCGGGATTGATGATGCCGACCTGGGGTACGTAAAGCGCGCCGGCGACACCGGCCAACATCGCCGAAAAAGTGAACACGGCGAGCTTGACGTGCTCCACTTTGTAGCCGATGAATCGCGCCCGGTCTTCGGTGTCGCGGATCGCCACCGCCACCCGACCGAGGCGTGATTTGACCAGTGCCCGACACGCCAGATAACCGATTGCGAGCGCGATCCCCGAGGCAATGAACAGGGCTATGCGGGTACTGTCCGCCTGCAGGCTGAAGCCGAGGATGTCCTTGAAATCGGTCAGCCCATTGTTGCCGCCGAAGCCCATTTCATTGCGGAAAAAGGCCAGCATCAACGCATAGGTCAGTGCCTGCGTGATGATCGACAGATAGACACCGGTTACGCGTGAACGGAACGCCAGCCAGCCGAACACGAAGGCGAGCAGACCGGGGGCGAGCAACACCATCAGCAGCGCAAACCAGAACTGGTCGAAGCCGTACCAGAACCACGGCAGCTCCTGCCAGTTCAGGAAGACCATGAAGTCCGGGAGTTCGGGGTTGCCATAGACACCACGGTCGCCGATCTGACGCATCAGATACATACCCATCGCATAGCCACCCAGCGCGAAGAAGGCTGCATGGCCCAGGCTGAGGATGCCCAGATAGCCCCACACCAAGTCGACCGCCACGGCGAGCAGCGCGTAGGTGAGGTATTTCCCGAGCAGCGTGACCGTATAGGTCGACAGATGCCATTCATGACCAGGCGGCAGGCTATTGAGCACCGGCACCGCGATCAGCACGCCCAATAGGACCAGCAGGAAGACCTGGCCGCCGCGGTCGCCGCTGAGGATCCGGGCAATCAACATGCCGGGAGGCCCTCCGGCGCGCCGTTGGACATGGCCGCACGCGTCCCCGTGGGACATTCGGAGATTCGGTACATCGCGCTGCTCATCCCTCGGCTGCGCGCCCCTTTTGCGGGAACAGGCCACGCGGACGCTTTTGGATAAACAGAATAATGAGCACCAGGACCAGGATCTTGGCCAGCACCGCCCCAGCCCATGGCTCTAACAGCTTGTTGGCGATACCCAGCCCGAGCCCGCCGATCAGGGTACCCCAGAGATTGCCGACACCGCCGAAGACGACGACCAGGAAGCTGTCCACGATATAGGCCTGGCCGAGGTTGGGCCCGACAT
>JASFJQ010000186.1:0-5191 GCA_050121305.1 Chromatiaceae bacterium | reverse complement strand
TTCACCAGCCCCAGCATCTTGTGATCGGCGTCGACCTGGATGATCTTGGCGTTTTTCGGCCAATAGTCCATGCCGTGCTGCGGCAGCGTGCCGAACGGGCCCAGACGCGAGCCCAGGGCCAGCACCACGTCGGCCTTGGCGATCAGCTTCATCGCGGCCTTCGAGCCCTGGTAGCCGAGCGGGCCGCACCACAGCGGGTGACTGGCCGGGAAGGAATCGTTGTGCAGATAGCTGTTGACCACCGGCGCCCCGAGACGCTCGGCCAATTCCCTGCACTCCTCCACTGCATCGGCCATGACCACGCCGCCGCCGGAGATTATGACCGGGAACGCGGCCTCGGCCAGCAGGTCCGCGGCATGGTTGAGGCTGTTCTCGCCGCCCGGGCCACGCTCCAGGCGCTGCGGTTGCGGTATCTCGACATCGATGTCGCCGTAGAAATAATCGCGCGGGATATTGAGCTGGGTCGGTCCCATCTCGGACATCGCGCGATCGAAGCAGCGTGCGGTGAACTCTGCCATGCGCGCCGGATTGCAGACATGGCCCTGGTACTTGGTGAACTCCTGGAACATCGGCAGCTGGTTGGCCTCCTGGAAACCGCCCAGACCCATGCCCATGGTGCCGGCCTCCGGGGTCACCACCACCACCGGGCTGTGCGCCCAATAGGCGGCCGCGACCGCAGTCACGCAGTTGCTGATCCCGGGACCGTTCTGACCGATGGTGACGCCGTGACGGCCGCTGACGCGCGCATAACCGTCAGCCATGTGTGTTGCACCCTGTTCATGGACGACGGGGATCAGTCGGATACCGGCCGGGGCAAAGATATCCATGGCGTCCATGAAGGCAGAGCCCATGATGCCAAACATGTCGGTCACATTGTTTGCGACCATGGTCTCCACAAACGCTTCACTGGGGGTCATGCGGGCCATATACCGTTCTCCTCGTCTGTTGGCAGCGTCGCTCGGAGGGCTCCGCCTGTTTGTAATAAATCGAGATTATACGTCTCGATTTTTATGTCAAGCAATTTGCTCAACTTTCGTCGATCACTTTCCGGGATTCTCGATCTGGGGAAATCTCAATGCTGGCGGGTGGCAGAGCGCTCCGCCGCGCTGCCAGCGTCCGTTCACAACCGCTCGTCGCTGAAGTGATACCAGCGGTACAGAAAGCGTTGGCCGACGCGGCGAAAGGGCGCGAACAGCGGCGATTCGATCGTCGGGTGCAGTACATTCGGAAACGGCAATGGCGAATCGAAGATCGGCAGTTCCACGGGCGCCGGTCTCCCCGCGATACGCGCAGCCATGCGACGGCCGGCCTGGGCCGAATACATCACCCCGTTCCCACCGTAGCCGAGGGCATAGTAGATGCTGAGTTGCGGGTCGGGCTGGCCAATACGCGGCATCATGTCGTGGGACACATCGACCCAACCCCACCAGGAATAATCGATATCGATCCCGGCCAGTGCGGGGAACTTGCGCGCCAAGCTGCTGCGCAGCAGGGCCTCGTACTTCTGCTGTGGTGCATCGCTGCCGGTGATCGCACTGCGGCTGCCGATCTGCACACGACCATCGGGCAACAGGCGGTAATAGTGGCGCAACACGCGGGTGTCGGTCAGCACCTGGTGAGTGCGGAAGTTGGTGGCCGCGCGTTCCTCCGGCGTAAGCGGCCGGGTCACAATGGAGTTCGACAGGATCGGCATCAGCCGGTTCTTGAGTTTCTTGTGCAGGCCCTGCGACGTGTAACCGCCGGTCGCAACACCTACTGCGCGGGCCTTCACCACGCCGCCGGGGGTGTGCAGCCAGTGCGCCCCAGCGCGGGTCTCCCAGCCCTGTACCGGACTGGCAGTATGCACCTTGACGCCCAGCGAACGTGCCAGGCGCAGGTAGCCGAAGGCCAGTTTACCCGCATGGATGCCGATGCCCTCGGGTTCGTGCATCGCACCCGCCGCCTCCTGGTCGCCGACATAGTCGCGCTTGACGGTCTCCGCATCGAGTATGCGTACCTTGTAATCGAACACCGCGTTACAGACCTCGGCCTCCTGTCGCAGGCCGGCCATCACGCTGGGCTTGTGCGCTATGTAAAGGTGGCCGCCCGGCTGCGGATCGCAGTCGATCTCGGAAATGAGGCCCTTGAAGGTCTGCATGGCGTCGCACACCTCATGGTGCAGTCGCAACGCCACGTCGCGGCCCCAGCGCTGGATCCACTGCGAGCGCTTTAGGCGTCCGGAGGCGCATTGGGCCTGTCCGCCATTGCGTGTGCTGCAGCCCCAACTCACACGGTTGGCCTCTAACACCGTCGCCTTTATGCCGTGCTCGCGGGCCAAAAAGATCGCACAGGCCAAGCCAGTGAAGCCGGAGCCGATGATGACCACATCCGCGTCCAGGTCGCCGCTAACCGGGCCGTCGTCAGGCGGCGGCGAACCGGCGGTGCCAATCCAGTAGGTTGGCGCGTATTGCTGACCCTGGCCTGGGGTGGCCTCGACCAGGGGGTCATAGGTCGGGTTATAGGCGCTGAAGACGTCGTTCAACACATGCTTGGATGCAGTTGCCATGGGGGTGTTCCAGTGGAAGGGTAGCGAGAGAGACCAGCCGTTCAGACCGGCTCGATCAGCGGGCGGTCCTTGCGAAACGCCTTCTTGGTGGCCACCTTCCCGTCACGAAAGGTGAACAGATCGACCCCGTCCGCCTCGATGCGCATGCCGTCTGCACGCGTACCGACCAAGGTCCATTGCGAAACGCCGAGCCCGTCGGCGGCGAAATGCGCGTCATTGGCCCAGCGTACGTCTGGAAAGGTCTCCCACACCTTGGCGAAGGCGGCGCCGACGGCATCGTGGCCAATGAAACGCGCCCCGTAGGCCTCGGGGCCGGCGGCGGCCTCGAAGACACAGTCTTCGGTCATGCAGGCCAGCACGCCCTCGAGGTCATGACGATTGAAGGCATCGAAAAGGTTCTGCAGAACCCTGACATCGGACATTGGCGCTCTCCCATGGTGGTCGCCGCATTGACTCGAACGCGGCGCGATTGAAGACATATCCGACCAGCGGACGGCGCAACGCTTGACGACGGCCGGCGCGAGCCCAGTGCGCAGGACTCTAGTAGTGGGCCGCTGACCTGAGTAGGACCAGACAAGGAGATTCGCTTGGGCCAATGGCGCCCGCTGCGGGCCATCAGACGTCGCGAACGGTGCGGGCGTCGGGAACGGAATCGAGCTGTTGCCGGATCAAGGCGGCGAGCGCCGCGATACCGGGCTCGATGCGCGGCGCCTCGATAGACGAGTAGCCGAGGCGAAAGAAATTGCGCGGGCTGTTCGGGTCGAGGAAATATACGCCACCGGGTTCGAGCAATAGACCGTGCCCACGCGCCTGATCAGCCAGTCGGTCTGTGTCCAATGCGGCGTCGCCGCGTATCCAGTAGGACGTGCCGCCGAACGTCGGCGCATGAAAGGAGTTGGGTAGATGGGCATCCAGCGCCTCCTTCATCAGCTGCCAGCGTTCCTCAAGCGCCTTGTTCAGACGGTGGATGTGCGCATCGTGGTAACCCATCGACAGAAACAGCGCGACGATGCGCTGATTGTTGCTCGGCGGATGGCGCACCATCAGGCGGCGCAGTGCCCTGGCCTCACGGATCAGATCACGCGGTCCGACCATGAAACCGACGCGCAGGCCCGGTGCCAACGTCTTGGAGAGTCCCCCGACGTAGATGACGCGGTCTTCCTGGTCCAGGCTCTTCAACGCCGGGGTCGGTTCACCGACAAAGTTTGTCTCGCTCTCATAGTCGTCCTCGATCAGCAGAAAGTCGGCCTTCGCCGCGCGCTCGAGCAGCTCGCGACGGCGGGGCTCGGGCAGGGTTACCGTGGTCGGTACATGGTGGCTCGGTGTCACATAGGCGATGTCGCAGCCGTCCATCACGCCCCCCGGGATAACCCCCTCCTCGTCGACTGTCAGGGGCACCAGTGTGGCGCCGCTGAGCTGGAAGATATTGCGCATATCCGGATAACCGGGATCCTCAATACCGACGCGGCTGTCGCGGTCCAGCAGGAGCTCGGCGATCAGATACAGCGCGTGCTGGGCACCGAGGGTAATCAGGATCTCGTCGCTGTCGGCCCAGACCCCACGACGTGGCAGCACGCGGTTCTGTATCTGTTCGACCAATAGAGGATCGTCCGCATCAAACCGGTCCTGTGCGCAGGACCTCACCTCGGCGACACTCTGTAGCTCGCGGCAGCACTCGCGCCAGTCTGCAGTCGGAAAGAGTTCCGGATCGGGTTGCCCGTAGATGAATGGATACTTGTACTGTCTCCAGTCCAGCGGCTTGTGGATGTTGCGCTGATGCGAGGGATGCAGCTTGAGGCGGCGCTCCCAGTCGACGGACGTCGACGCACCCCTGCCCTGTTTTGCCGCAAGGCGGCCCTTGAGGATATCCGGATTGACAAAATAGCCGCTGCGCGCCTGGGCACTCAGGTAGCCGTCGTCGACCAGATGCTGATATGAGAGCACGACGGTATTGCGCGCGATGCCAAGCTGTTTTGACAGTTCCCGCGATGACGGCAGCGGCCGATCCAACGGGATGTGGCCATCGAGGATCGCATCGACCAGCGCCCGGCGCAGCTGACGCTGCAGACTGATTTCGGAATCGGTGGAGAGCTGAAACAGCTGTCGCCACATCGGTTGTTCAGATTGCAGCGCCATTTCCCGACCTGGTGAGATGACCTTGCCAAAATGAAGCCAAGTCGAAGGGCTGCAATTCGGTTACTGGTCTCATTCGCAACCCTACACTGGCTCTAACCCTGTCCGGGGTCGGCATATAGGTTTCGTACTATCCTTGGGTGTGCGGGCAGCCGCCACACGCTCAATGATTCAGTATAGCCCGGGGCTGCTCCCCGAGTCTTACTGGACAGACGACCTGGGTACACCAGCCACCGGCGGCCTCCACCGGGCCGTAAGGACAAAGGAGAGAACAATGACCTTGAGATCGAAGTCCGGTTTACTTGTAATGGCCTTGCTACTGGCCATGACCACTGTTCAGGCCAAGACGTTCCGCATGGCGCTGGGCGACGCGCAGGGCGGCACCCAGTGGGAGCTGGGGACCAAATTCGCCGAGCTGTTCGAAGCCAAGACCGGCGGCAAACACAAAATTCGCCTCTACGCGAACGGGCAGCTAGGTAGCGAGCAGGACACCGTCAACGACGCCGCGATCGG
>JASFJQ010000185.1:0-5199 GCA_050121305.1 Chromatiaceae bacterium | reverse complement strand
CGCAACGGCAGCAGGGCGACGCTGCCGCCGAGGCGACGGCCGAACAGCGGCCGATGCGATTCGTCGATCCAGGGCCCGAGCCAGGGGCTGCGCAGGTCCTGAAAGCGCGCCCGTGTGGCGTGGACATCTGTGCACAGCTCGAGGTTGCGAATCAGCCTGGCGTCCGCGTCCGGGCTGTCGACCAACAGGTCGTGAATCACATGGCAGGGATCGAGTAGTAGCAGGCGGACGCCGTCGAGCGCAAACGAGGTGCGCATCCCATCCGTCAACCGCTGTAGCAGGGTGACCAGGTCGCCGGCGCTGAGCAGGCTGAGTTCGCGCTCCTGAAAACGCGCCAGTACCTGATGATTGTGCGTGGCGTCCTGGCCCAGCGTCTCCAACAGGCCACGCAGCATGCTGTTCTCCCGGCGCAGGTCCTGTTCGTTGTACTCCACTGGGGGCTGGCGCTTCATTCGGACACCTAGCGGCAGTCGCCGCCGATACTTTAGATTCCCTCTGCGATGATTCAACAAGGGCGCAGCTGGCACGCCCACCCCGGATCCTGACGGCTTTCTGATTCGGCAAGATCGCTACCGATGCACCGTCTCCCGCCGGGAGAGGGCTGGGGTGAGGGGGAACGAGAACGATCACGCGCTGATTCTGCTTCCCCCTCAACCTGTCCTTCTCCCGGCGGGAGACGGGACCATTAATCGATGATTGTCGAAAAGGACAATGCCGCCCTGGTATATTAGCGGTGGTCGAGTCGCGTTATCCAGGGAGGGAATATGCGAGTAACTTGTGTCTTGGGGGCCATGGCCCTGTTGCTGGTGGGCCTATCGGCCCGGGCGGAGATCTATCGTTGCGACGGTGCCTTCGGGGAGCCGTCCTACAGTCATCGGCCTTGCCGAGAGGGATCGAGTCAAGCCGTGCCACAGGCGCCGACGCGCAACGCCGAGGGCGCTGGCTTGCGGGCCAGTGAGCGCGCCTGGTTGCGTGAACGCGAGCAACAGCGCGCAGCGCAGAAAAAACGGCCCAAGCGATCCGGAATGACCCAATCCAAGATGCGCCAGGCAGAGAGCCAGCAGGCCTATCGTTGTCGCACCAAGAGGCGCGCATTGGACGCCGTCAAGCGGGAGCTGAGACGTGGCTACAAGCCCGCGAAGGGCGACAGACTGCGCGCGCGCCGCCGCGCCTATGCCGACTACATTGCCACGTTCTGCTCTTGACTCATCTGCGCTGGCCCATCAAGCGTACGACGCAGGCGCGAACTCCAGCGGAGAAAATTGGGTTCCGTCAAATAGCCGCGGCTGACCACGTAGTTGAGGATATTGCGCAGCCGAAAGAGATGCACGACGGAGTCGACGCGTATGATTTCGTTACCATTCTCGTCGAAGAATAGGATAGACGGCGCATAGAAGATCCCCAGCTCTTTGGCCCACTCGCGCGCTGTCGATCGTTTGCCATCGGGTTTGATCAATGGGACATCCGACCACATGTCGAGCTGCACGCTGTCGAAGCGATTGAGCAGCTGGCGGACAGACGGACGCCGCAGCGGTTGCGTGTGCAGGATGTCGCAGGCGTGACAGTCCCCTTGCTCGAAAAAGACCACCAGCGGCAGCTCTGCGGGAAAGTGCGAGCGATCGAGGTTATGGGGTGGCGGCGAGAAAAAGGGCTCTTCCACCAGATCGCCCGGCTCGAATCGCAGCGTCTGATCACCGCGCGCCATGTAGACGGGGAATCGCTCACGCAGGTAGTGCCCACCAGCGACATACTCCAGCGCGGCCCGGAACTGATACGGTGGATAGTAACCGCGCAGACGCAGCGCGATCCGTCCGTCTGCGTCGTAGAAGACCAGCGATGGCGTGAAATCCGTGCCCAGCTCCTGAGCAAACTCCCGCTGACTCGATGATTTCCCGGATGGCGTGGTCACTTCCTCCGGGCTCCAGATGTCTATCGGGATCACGTCGAAATGCTGTCGCGTGTAGGTGACGATGTCCGGGGTCTTGAAATTGACCTCCATCAGCATCTTGCAGTAGGCACAGCGCTTTTGCCCGAAGTAGACGATGATGCCTTGCTTGCCGCCGGCCACCGCCTCTTCGAGGTCCTCGTCGAGAGCGAGGAAACCCTGCTTGAACCAACCCGGATACTCCAGCAGGTCTTCGAGCGGGGTGTCGTCGAACTGCATTGGATCGATGTCGTCGACGGCCGCGCCGACCGCACCGTTTGCAGCCAGCGCGGCTAGCATCAACGCAACATAGCGGGTCGGTCTGCCTAGGCTGTCGCGCAAATGTGGCCTCAAAGATATCTTCCCCAGTCTTCGCTGCGATCACCGAACACAAGAAAGTGCGGATTCAACAGCGACTCTTTGGTGTTATAGCGCAAAGGCTTGAGATTTGTATCGGTCACTGCGCCACCGGCCGCCTCGACTACCGCCTGCGCAGCTGCAGTGTCCCACTCGGAAGTGGGCCCGAGTCGGGGATAGATATCGGCGGCCCCCTCTGCGACCAGACAGAGCTTCAGCGAACTCCCCATGCTGACGATCTCGTGGTCGCCGAGGCGCTCCAGGAAGCGTTTCAGGCTGTCGCCGGCATGTGATCGGCTGCCTGCGACGCGTGCGCGCCGCTGGCGTTTGGCCTGAACAAGGATCGCCGTCGCCTCGCCATCGCCCGTGACTTTCCAGGCGCCCTCGCCGTGCCTGCCGACATAGCTGACGCCACTGACCGGCACGTGCACCACGCCGACCACCGGGCGGCCGCCCTGGATACGGGCGATGTTCACTGTGAATTCGCCGTTGCGCTTGACGAACTCGCGCGTGCCATCGAGCGGGTCGATCAGCCAGTAGTCTTGCCATTGTCGTCGGATGGCGTAGGGGATATCGGCACCCTCCTCGGACAGTATCGGGATCTCGGGGTCTAGTTCGCCGAGGCGCTGTGCGATCACCCGGTGTGAGGCCAGGTCGGCCTCCGTCAGCGGCGATTTATCGTCTTTGTCTGTCACCGAAAAATCCTGGTGATAGACTTCGAGGATGGCGTCGCCCGCCTCGCGGGCGATGTCCAGCAATTGCTGCGCCTGTCGGTTCATCGCAACCCCCCTGTTGCAAGGATCGCGGCAGCGACCCGGTCGGATGCAGACTGACCATGATACAAAAACCTCGCGGACTTGGGGTAAGGGAGCGGCGTGTTTGACTGGCGACAAATCGATATCGTCCTGTTGGACATGGACGGCACGCTGTTGGATCTGCATTTCGACAACCATTTCTGGCTGGAGCACGTGCCGCGGCGCTTCGCCGAGACCCATGGCCTGTCGGAAGGCGAGGCGCGGGCGGCCCTGCTGGCCCGCTACCAGGATATCCAGGGGACGCTGAACTGGTACTGCGTCGACCACTGGTCGCGTGAACTGGAACTGGATATAGCGCTGTTGAAGGAAGAGGTCGATCACTTGATTCGCGTGCATCCGCACGTCACTGAATTCCTGGACCTCTTGGGGGATGCGGGCAAGCGACGTGTGCTGGTGACGAATGCACATCAGAAATCGCTCGAGCTCAAGATGCGGCGCACCCGCTTGCGCGACCGCCTGGATCATGTCGTCTGCGCCCACGACCTGGGCGCGCCCAAAGAGGATCAGGCGTTTTGGCACCGTCTGCAACAGCAAGTACCGTTCGACCCGCGTCGCACCTTGTTCGTCGATGACAGTCTCGCGGTATTGCGTTCCGCACAGCGCTATGGCATCGAAGGCCTGCTGGCGATCCGGTTACCCGATAGACAACAGGCGGCGCGCGAGATCGACGAGTTTGCCGCGGTAGAGGATTTTGCGGCCCTGATGCCTGGGCTCGCGGAATCCCTCGCGTAGTGCATTAGGCACTGGCGCTCGGTTTGCCGACCAAGTAGCCCTGGATGTAGTCGCAGGCTTCGCCGCGCAAGAAGTCACGCTGTGCCTCGGTCTCGACGCCCTCGGCAACCACCTCCATCTCGAGCGCATGGGCGAGCCGAATGATGGCCTGAATCAGCTTTTCGTCGTTCGGCACCCTGCCTATCCCGGCGACGAATGATTGATCGATCTTGATATAGTCGAACGGGAAACGCCGCAGATGACTCAACGAGGCCTGCCCAGTGCCGAAGTCGTCGAGGGCGATGCGCACGCCACGGCGCTTCAATTCATGTAAGACACGTGCGGCGACCCGAAGATCGGTCTCCAGCGTGTCCTCGGTGATCTCCAGGATCAAACGCTCAGGAATCAGGCGCTGCTGATCGAGGCGTTCCAAAAGACGCTGCGCAAAATCCTCGTCATGCAGCAGGCGTGCGCTCAGATTGATCGAGAGCACGGCCTCTGGTGTGGGGCGATTAATCTGTATCTGATCCAACGCCCAGTCGCTGATGGCAGTGCATAGACCGGCATCGGCCAGGGCATTCATGAATGATGCGGGACGCAGCATGCCCTGTTCGGCATGTGGCCAGCGCAGCAGGGATTCGTAGCAGTGGACATGGCCGTCGCCGAGTGCCACCACCGGCTGAAAATGCAGTGCCAGATTGTGCCGGCCAACGGCGTCACGCAGTTCGTTCTCCAGCGCATGCTGCGCAGCAGCAGCCTTGCTGAGATCTTCGCTGACGAAGCGTAGACCCGATCCCTCGTCGTGCTTTGCGGCGTACATGGCCGTATCCGCGAGTTGGATCAGGCGGTCCGGGTCGTCGCCGTCGTCAGGCGCCACGGCGATTCCGATCGATGCGCTGCTATGGAATATGCGACCGTCGTACTCAAAGGGCCGCTGAATGGCGCTCAGCGCCTTTTTTGCCAGCCGCGACATTTCATCGCGCGCGTGCAGATTCTCGAGCAGCACCGCGAACTCGTCGCCACCAAAACGCGCGATGAGGTCGTCCTGACGGAACACCTTGCGCAGACGACGGCTTATTTCGATCAGCACCTGGTCACCGGCGGCATGTCCGTAGCTGTCGTTGACCTGCTTGAAGCGGTCGAGGTCCAGGAACAGCAATCCGATCAGCGTGTCGCGCTGCCGCGCCGCTGAAATCCCGTCGGCCAGGCGGCGGCGAAACAACTTACGATTTGGCAGACCGGTCAGGCTGTCGTGATGGGCAAGATGGTCGAGCGCCTGTTCGCGGTCACGCAGTTGGGACTGCAGTTCGCGAAAGGCGTCGAACAGGGCGCGTGTCTCACGCAGCGCAGGCTGCTCGTTGGTGTGCGCCAACGGCATACTGGCCAGCGCCA
>JASFJQ010000184.1:0-5208 GCA_050121305.1 Chromatiaceae bacterium | reverse complement strand
ACTCGTGCACCGCCGAGCTGCTGCAAGACCAGCCGGGCACACTGGCAAGCGGCGCCGGACTCTCGGTGCCGATCGTCCCGCTGGAGCTATCCGCCTATTCCCGCAAAGAGAACTGGGGCGCCAGCGAGACCTTCTACCACCTGGTACGGGGGCTGCTCGCCGGTCGGGCGCCGGCGCCGGGCTGGGAACGCCCCGCGCGCAACAATGACCGCCGTCCGCGGGTCAATCTCCTCGGTCCCAGTGCATTGGGTTTTCGTTGCCGGGACGACGTAGTCGAGATCACCCGGCTGTTGGCCAGCGTCGGTGTGGACGTCCACGTCACCGCCCCGGCCGGCGCCACACCAGAGGACCTGCTGCGGATCCCCGAGGCCGACGCCAATGTCTGCCTCTACCCGGAGATCGCGCGCACCGCCTGCAGCTGGTTGCAGCGGACGTTCAAGCAACCCACCATCGAGACGGTACCTATCGGTGTCGGGGCCACCTGTGATTTTCTGCGCGAGATCGGCGAGGTCACGGGTGTCGACGTCAGCGCTGCCGTCGGGGAGGCGCAATCGCGCCTGCCCTGGTACTCCCGTTCGGTCGACTCGACCTACCTTACCGGCAAGCGGGTGTTCGTGTTCGGAGATGCAACCCATGCGGTCGCCGCGGCACGCATCGCGCGCGACGAGCTGGGTTTCGATGTCGTCGGTCTCGGCACCTATGCCCGCGAGAACGCGCGCGAGGTGCGCGCTGCGGCCAAGGTCTATGGCGTCGACCCGCTGGTCACGGACAACTACCTCGAGGTCGAGGCGCGTATCAGCGAGCTGCAGCCCGAGTTGGTGCTGGGCACCCAGATGGAGCGGCATATCGCCAAACGCCTCGGCATCGGTTGCGCCGTGATCTCGACCCCGGCGCACGTGCAGGACTACCCGGCCCGCTATTCCCCGCAGATGGGCTTCGAGGGCGCCAACGTCATATTCGACAGCTGGGTTCACCCACTGATGATGGGCCTCGAAGAACACCTGCTGACGATGTTTCGTGAAGACTTCGAATTCAACGATGTCGCGACGCCATCGCACCTCGCATCGCTGGGCGGTCACAGTCAGCGGCCGACCGAGGGCGCACCCGCGGTCGCCGCGCCCGAAGACGTTGTCGCCTGGGAATCGGACGCCGAGCATGAGTTGAAGAAGATCCCTTTTTTCGTGCGCGGCAAGGCACGCCGCAACACGGAGAAATTCGCGCTCGAGCGCGGCATGCAAAAGATCAGCGTAGAGACATTGTATGAAGCGAAAGCCCACTACGGCCGATAAGGCGCCAGCAATGCGCGTCGTCCTCGTCACGCTGGACAACCATCTCAGCGGGGCGGTGGAGCGCACGAATGCGACGCTGACGAAGGAGATGCCGAACCTCCACCTCCGCATGCATGCCGCAGCAGACTGGAATGACGACCCGCAGGCGCTGGAACGCTGCCGGGCGGATATCGCGCAGGGTGACATCATCGTCTGCACGATGCTGTTCATGGAAGACCATATCCAGGCCGTGCTGCCGGCGCTGCACGAACGCCGTGATGCCTGCGATGCGATGATCTGCTGTATGTCCGCCGCGGAGGTCATGCGCCTTACGCGCATGGGCCGCTTCACCATGGATGGGCCGCAGAGCGGGCCGATGGCGCTCCTCAAGCGCCTGCGCGGGACTCGAAAGGGCGCGCGCAAGCCGGCCGGGGCCCAACAACTGGCGATACTGCGCCAGCTGCCGCGCATCCTGCGATTCATTCCCGGCACCGCACAGGACCTGCGTGCCTATTTCCTGACGCTGCAGTATTGGCTGGCCAGCTCGGAAGAGAATGTGCTGCGCATGGTGCGCTTTCTGGTCGACCGCTACGCCGACGGCCCGCGGCAGGCGCTGCGCGGCAGCCTCAAGTCGCAGTCACCGATCGAGTATCCGGATCTGGGCGTCTACCATCCGCGGTTGAAAAAGCGCATCAGCGAAAATCAGCGCGAACTGCCAAGACCGAAGGGCGAGATACGCGGGACCGTCGGCCTGTTGATCATGCGGTCATACGTGTTGGCCGGCAACACGGCCCACTACGATCACATTATCGCGCAGCTCGAGGCGCGCGGTCTCGCGGTGATCACCGCGTTTGCCAGCGGCTTGGATGCGCGCCCCGCCGTCCGCCGCTTCTTCATGCAGGACGGTCGCAGCCAGGTCGACGCCGTCGTCTCACTGACGGGATTCTCTCTGGTCGGTGGTCCGGCCTACAACGACGCCAGGGCCGCCGAGGAACTGCTGACCGAACTCGATGTGCCTTATATCGCGGCCCAACCGGTGGAGTTTCAGAGCCTCGATCAATGGGAGCGGTCCGAGCAGGGGCTGATGCCGTTGGAGGCCACCATGATGGTGGCGATACCTGAGCTGGACGGCGCCACCGGCCCGATCGTCTATGGCGGCCACGCCGAGACCGATGGGGCCCATGACATGCAGCCGCACCCCGAGCGGGTGGAGACCCTGGTCGCCCGCGTCGAGCGCCTGATCAATCTGCGCAAGACCCCGCATGCCGAGCGCAAGGTCGCCATCGTGCTGTTCAACTTTCCGCCCAATGCGGGCAACACCGGCACTGCGGCGCATCTGTCGGTGTTCGCATCGCTGCACAACACCCTTCAGGCACTGCAACGACAGGGCTATAACGTCGCGGTGCCGGCGAGTGTCGATGAGCTGCGCAAGCGCATCATCGAGGGCAACGCGGTCAGCCACGGCATGCTCGCCAATGTGCATGCGGCCATCGACGTCGACGACCACGTGCACCGTGAACCCTGGCTGAAAGAGATCGAGGCGCAATGGGGACCGGCGCCGGGCAAGCAGCTGAGCAACGGTCGCTCGATCTTCGTGCTCGGCGCCCAGTTCGGTAATGTCCTGGTCGGCGTCCAGCCCGGTTTCGGCCATGAAGGCGACCCGATGAAGCTCCTGTTCTCGCGCGGCTTTGCGCCGACGCATGCATTCAGCGCCTTCTATCGCTATCTGCGCGAAGACTTCGCCGCCGATGCGGTCATGCACTTCGGTACGCACGGCGCCTTGGAGTTCATGCCGGGCAAGCAGGTCGGCATGTCGCAGGCCTGCTGGCCGGACCGTCTGATCGGCGACCTGCCCAACTTCTATCTGTATGCCTCGAACAACCCCTCCGAGGGCATGATCGCCAAACGGCGCGCGGCAGCGACCCTGCTGAGCTATCTGACACCGCCGATCGCACGCGCGGACCTGTACCGCGGCCTCAGCGAGCTCAAGGGATCGATCGACCGCTGGCGCGAGCGCTGTGACCAGGGCGCAGATCAGCGCACCGAACTGGCCGAGCTGATCCGCACCCAGGCGATGGCGCTGGACCTGGTCGCTGGCGACGACGCGGCATGGGACAGCGATCCCGACGCACAGATCGAGCGGCTGCGCCTGGCGCTGATCGAACTCGAAGAGACTCTCATCCCCTATGGGCTGCACGTGGTCGGCGAGGCACCCTCGCGGGAGCAGCGCATCGACATGCTGCAGGCCCTGGCCCAGGCTACGCACGAGATCCAGCTGGAGCCCCGCGTGATCGAGGCCCTGATCGACGGTGAATCACCACAGGAGGCGCTCACGGGCGCCGGCCTGCAGGCCGAGGAGGCGTTGATCGCGGTCTGCAGCGAACTCGCCGCGACCGACAAGCTGCTGGCACAGGACCACGAGCTGCAGGCCATGCTCAAGGCCCTGGACGGCCGCTTCATCCCGCCGGCCCCCGGTGGAGACCTGCTGCGCAACCCGGCGGTACTCCCGACCGGACGCAATCTGCACGGGTTCGATCCCTTCCGGCTGCCGAGCACCTTCGCGATCCAGGACGGCGGCCGTCAGGCACAGCGCCTGCTGCAGCGCCATTCCGACGAGGGCAATGCACTCCCGGAATCCATCGCGCTGGTGTTGTGGGGGACGGACAACCTCAAGACCGAGGGCGGACCGATCGCGCAGGCCTTGGCGCTGATGGGCGCCAGGCCGCGTTTCGACAGCTATGGCCGGGTGGCCGGCGCCACCCTCATCCCGCTCGAAGAGCTGGGGCGGCCCCGCATCGATGTCGTTATGACGCTGTCCGGAATCTTCCGCGACCTGCTGCCGTTGCAGACCAAATTGCTGGCCGAGGCCGCGTACCTGGCCGCGGCCGCGGACGAGGCCCCTGAGCAGAACTTCGTACGCAAGCATGCCCTCGCCTACCAGGCACAACATGACTGCGATCTGGAGACGGCCGCACTGCGCGTGTTCAGCAACGCCGAGGGGGCCTACGGCTCCAACGTCAACCTGCTGGTCGACAACAGCCGCTGGGACGACGAAGACGAGCTGGCGGAGACCTATACCCAGCGCAAGAGCTTCGCCTATGGTGTTTCCGGCAAGCCGACGCAGCAGTCTGCGTTGCTGGACGACATGCTGGCCGGTGTGCAGCTCGCTTATCAGAATCTCGACTCGGTCGAACTCGGTATCACGACGGTCGATCACTATTTCGACACCCTGGGCGGCATCAGCCGTGCGGTCCGCCGCTCGAGCGGCAAAGAGATCCCCGTCTACATCTCCGACCAGACCAGCGGCGACGGCAGGGTCCGCACGCTGACCGAGCAGGTCGCGCTCGAGACCCGCACGCGGATGCTCAACCCGAAATGGTACGAGGGGATCCTGGAGCATGGCTACGAGGGTGTCCGGCAGATCGAAAGCCACGTCACCAACACGGTGGGCTGGTCGGCGACTACGGGGCAGGTAGCGCCCTGGGTCTACGAGCGGCTGTCTCAGACATTCATTCTCGACGATGCCATGCGTGAACGCCTGGCGAGCCTCAATCCGACCGCTTCGGTAAAGGTCGCGCATCGTCTGCTCGAGGCCCACGAACGTCAATATTGGAATCCGGACGACGCCACCCTGGATGCCCTGCGCCGTGCCGGCGAGGATCTCGAGGACCGTCTCGAAGGCATCACCCAGGAGGTCGCCGCATGAGTCCCTTGGACACTATCCCAGTGAGTATCGGAACCCCGGCCACGCACGCGCCGCCGGATGGCGAGGGGAGCCTGCAGGTTCATCTCGACGCAGACATCTCGATGGACCAGGCGAAGGTCTTCGCGATCTACGGCAAGGGCGGCATCGGCAAGAGCACGACGTCGTCGAACCTGTCGGCGGCCTTTTCCAAGCTGGGCAAGCGGGTGATCCAGATCGGTTGCGACCCGAAGCACG
>JASFJQ010000183.1:0-5214 GCA_050121305.1 Chromatiaceae bacterium | reverse complement strand
TTTCTGCAGATCGGCGAATGCCGGGTGCAGCTTGCGGAAGTCGTCGAAGTTCTCAAACACCGCCTTGACGACCTGATAGACCGTATCCGAAGGGCTATTGGTCGATGACACGAAGGTTGCCCCCACCCCGAAGGTCTTGGTGTCGTCCGCGCTGCCGGAATACATCCCCCCGGGGATGACCGCCATGCGGTAGTAGGCGTTGTCGGCAACGAGCTTCTCGATCACGGGTCCGTCGACGTTGACCAGTACGGTGTCGCAGGAGGTGGTGGCCTCCTTGATCGAGCCGTTGGGATGACCCACGGTGTAGATCATCGCGTCGATCTTGTTGTCGCACAGCGCCTGCGACTGCTCGGCGGCCTTGAGTTCGGAGACCAGCGAGAAGTCGTCCATGGTCCAGCCCTTGGCGGCCATCACGACCTCCATGGTGCCGCGCTGCCCGGAACCCGGGTTGCCGATGTTCACGCGCTTGCCCTTCAGGTCGTCGAAGGTCTTGATACCCGAGTCCTTGCGTGCCACGACGGTAAAGGGCTCGGCGTGTACCGAAAATACCGCGCGCAAGTCCTTGTTCGGACCCTGGTCTTCGAACTTGCTGGTCCCGTTGTAGGCGTGGTACTGCCAGTCGGACTGCGCAACACCCATGTCGAGTTCACCGGCACGAATGGTATTCAGATTGTAGACAGACCCACCGGTCGACTCGACCGAGCAGCGGATGCCATGTTCCTTACGGCCCTTGTTCACCAAGCGGCAGATGGCACCGCCTGTCGGGTAGTAGACGCCGGTGACGCCGCCGGTGCCGATGGTGATAAAGGTGTTAGCGCTGACTGTCGTGGCCGCGCCCAGACCGAGGGTCGCCACCAGGGACGCCATACCGAAGAATGCGCCTTTGTTTAACATAAACTGTTCCTCCTGAGATGCTTGTCATTGTTACTCGCAATTGCGAGCCTAGCAGAACGTGGTGTCGTGCTCTGAGTGTGCCCGCTCGGCCCGGGGAAATACCGTTTCCTTCTCGCGGTTTGCCGCATGAAACTCCCTTCTTATCAGATCTCGCACACGATGGCCAATGAACCGGCGGGTAGATGGGCATCCTGATGACGATCTGCCGCTGTGCAACAGGGGCACGCAGGCCCCTGGGTGCGATGTCCACAAGAACGCGTAGAATCCCAGCGCTATGAAGCGGCAGCGGCCACCCAAGATCGGGGCGACCTGGTCCGAGCGTCTGGACGAATCGCGCATCCACCTCGCCCGACCGGATGCGCTGTTGCCGTTGGCCTTCCTTGGACTGCTGACCGGCCTGCTGGCGGGCGGCGTGATCGTGTCGTTCCGTCTGTTCGTCGAGGGCGTTCAGGACGCCATCCTGCCGGGCAGTGGCTCGGAGAACTACGAGGCCCTGTCCGGCTGGGGGCGTCTGTTGCTGCCCTTGCTGGCCGCCGTTCTTTTGGCCGCGATGTTTCGCTGGGTGGCGCAGGGCATCACGCTGCTGGGGGTCGCCAGTGTGATGGAACGCATGGCCTACCACCAGGGGCGCTTTCCCACGCGTGGCTTTCTGCTCCAGTTCTTCGGCGCGGCATTCGCGATCATCGGCGGCCACTCGGTCGGGCGCGAGGCCCCGCATGTCTATCTGGGGGCATCTTCCGGCAGCCTGCTCGCGCAGCACCTGGGGCTGCCGAACAACGTCACTCGGGCGCTGGTCGGTTGCGGTGCCGCGGCCGGGATTGCCGCGTCCTTCAACACGCCGCTGGCCGGGGTCGTGTTCGCGCTGGAGGTGGTAATGATGGAATACACCGTCGCCAGCTTCATCCCGGTGATCCTCGCGGCTGTGAGTGCCACCACATTGTCGAACTTTGTGTTCGGCGATGCACCCGCCTTCACGGTACCGGCGATGCATATCGGCGCCCTCCACGAACTGGCCCTGGTGTTGGTCCTGGGTGTCTTGGCCGGTGGCGTTTCCGCAGCCTTCATTCATGCCGTGCAGACGGTCGCCAGTCACGCCCGCCCGTTGCCGATCTGGTGGCGCATGCTGCTCGCCGGCTTCCTGGCCGCCGGCTTCGGCTGGCTGCTGCCCGAACTGATGGGCATTGGCTACGATTCCGTCGAGTCGGCCTTGAACGGCGGATTCGCGGTGAGCCTGCTGCTCGCGCTGTTGGTCGGCAAGCTGCTGGCCACTGCGGCGTGCATTGGCCTGGGCGTGCCCGGCGGCATGATCGGGCCTTCGCTCTTCATCGGGGCGATGCTGGGTGCGCTCATGGCCAAGGTGGCGTTAATGGTGCCGCTCGGGCTCGAGAGCCCGGTCGGCTTTTACGCGCTGCTGGGGATGGGCGCGATGATGTCCGGGAGTCTGCAGGCGCCGCTCGCGGCACTGACTGCGATGTTGGAACTTACCGATAATCCGGCGATCATCCTGCCGGGCATGTTGGCGGTGGTGGTGGCCGGCCTCACAGCCAGTGCACTGTTTGGCAAGGATTCGCTGTTCTTGAGCATGCTGCGGGCCAGCGGCCTCGACTATGCAACCAGCCCGGTATTGCAGACGCTGCGTCGTATCGGCGTGGCGAGCGTCATGAATCGCAGTGTCGTGCGCGTGGCCAGCGTGCTGGAAATCGCCGAGGCCGAGCGCATCCTGGCAGAGCAGCCCGACTACCTGTTGATCGACCACGAGTCCGGCGATCAGGTAGTGATGCCGGCGGTCGAGCTGGCGAAATACCTGCAATCGCCGGCGCATAGCCCTGAGTCTGCCGCGATCGATCTGATGGCGATCCCGGCGCAGCGGCTGGAGGTGGCACAGATCGAGCTGCAGGCCAGCCTGCAAGAGGCCTGGGCCCTGTTTCAGGAGCGTCGCGCAGAGGCGCTGGTGGTGCAGCGTATGACCGCGCCCGGCATCCGTCGCGTGTACGGGATCATCACCCCGGAGACGGTCGAGAAGTCTTATCGCTAGCGAAAGCCAATGGCACCGATCGCGCATCAGCGCTCGAGCAGCCTTGGCATCAGCTCGACCAGGTTGCACGGCCGCGTCCGATAATCCAGCTGATGCGAGATCAGCTTTGTCCAGGCGTCCTTGCAGGCGCCGGACGAGCCCGGCAGGCAGAACACAAAGGTCCCGTTGGCCACCCCGGCCAGCGCCCGGGACTGCATGGTCGAGGTACCGATCAGCTCGTAGGAGATCACCCGGAACATCTCGCCGAAGCCGTCGATCTCCTTGTCGAGCAGCGGTCGGACCGCCTCCGGCGTCCCATCACGGCCGGTGATGCCTGTGCCGCCTGTGGTGATCACCGCCTGTACCGCCGGATCGGCGATCCAGCGCGAGACCGCGGCGCGGATCTGGTAGATGTCGTCGCGCACGATACATTGTTCGTGAATCTGGTGACCGGCCTCGGTGGTCAGTCGCTTGAGCATGGCGCCCGACTTGTCGTCCGCCGCGGTGCGCGAGTCCGAGATGGTCATCAGGGCCAGGTTCAGGGGGAGGAATTGTCGTTCTTCGCTCATATCTCCGCCATGGAGTTCAGGTCTGACAGGCTGCTTGCTCGGTGGCTGACCGACAGCGGCTTCACTGCTTAGGATAGACCTTGTCCGGCAAAGCGCCTCGCAATCACACGCGGCGGTCGATGTGCCTCAGTCGCGGCCGTGGTGATGCGGTCGGGTGGTCTCGTGTGCGTGCACCAGCTGGCCATCGGGCTGGATCGCCGGGCGCAGGGTCTCGCCGTTCGCTGCACGCGTCTGTGCGGCTGCATGCTCGCTGCGAAGCCAGTCGAGCCAGCGTTGCATACCGTCGCCGCTGCGTGCCGAGAGCCTAACCACAGGTGCCGTACTCGCCAGCTCGCGCAAATGACGCTCTGCTTTCTCAGGCACGAAGTCGTCGAGCACACCGAGCAGATCAGACTTGCTGATCAGCATGAGATCGGCGGCGCGGAACATCACCGGGTACTTGGCCGGTTTGTCGTCACCCTCGGTCACCGACAGCAGCGTGACATTGCGGTGCTGACCGAGATCGAAGCTGGCGGGACAGACCAGGTTGCCGACATTCTCGATAAACAGGATGTCGATGTCGTCCAGGACCAGCTCGTGCAGCGCCTGGTGCACCATGTGGGCATCCAGATGGCAGGCGGTACCCGTGGTGATCTGGACCGCTGCGATCCCTTTGTCGCGGATGCGCTGGGCGTCGTTCTCGGTCTCGAGATCGCCCTCGATCACCGCGATGCGCAATGAATCGCCGAGCAGGGTGATGGTCTCCTCGAGCAGCCGGGTCTTGCCGGAACCGGGCGAGGACATCAGATTGACCGCCAGGACGCGGTGGCGGTCGAAGTGCTCGCGGTTATGCGCCGCGGTGCGGTCATTCTCGCTGAGCAGGCCCTGCAGGACCGAGATCGCCTCGCTGCCCGATTCGGTGCGTGCGAGTTTGCCGTCACCCTGAATCAGGTGCCGGTTGCCGTCGGTGACATTGCATCCACAGGTATCACACATGCGCGGGTCCTCAGGCGTGCTGTCGCCTCTCCAGTTCGAGGCTCTTGAGCAGCAGCTCGTCGCCGCTCAGGAGTTGGGTCCGGTAGTCTCCACAGGCGCCGCACAGCAGTCGATTGGCGGTGGCCTCGGTCTCTTTAGTGCAGGTCAGGCACTTTACCCGAATCGGCAGCTGTTCGATCTCCAGCTGCGCGCCCTCGGCGATCGTGCCTGCTGCCGCAATCGGGAACGCATCGGCCAGCAGCCGCGCCTCGACCCCTGACAATGGCCCGATGCTCAGCAGGATGCGGGTGACCTGCTCTGCGTCCTCGCGCCGCGCGACCTGCGCGACCTGCGCCATCAGGCCCTGGCAGACCGCGAGCTCATGCATGCCGGCTGCCCTGCTGGGACTCTCTGGAAAGCATTTCGTCATAGATGTCCCATGCGACCGCGGCCTCTTCCGGCGACACCTTCTGGATCGCGTAGCCCAGATGCACGACGACGAAGTCGCCGTGTCCGAGCGGTTCATGCTGCAGCATGAACAGGCTGATGTCGCGCTCGACACCCTTCGCCTCACAGCGTGCGTTGAAGCCGTCGATCTGCTTGATCTGCATCGGGATACCAAGACACATGTTCTGTTAGCTTACCTCTCCGAATGATCCTCGATGTAACAGGTCGTGATCTTATGCGCACAACGCTGATACTCGGCATCGGCAACAATCTTCTCAGCGACGAGGGTGTCGGCGTCCATGTCGCGTGGTATCTCCACGAACATCACCCCGATAC
>JASFJQ010000182.1:0-5228 GCA_050121305.1 Chromatiaceae bacterium | reverse complement strand
ACAGTATAAGGCCGTGGTGGTGAAACCCGCTCGCGGCGAACAAGGCAACGGAATCAGCGTCGATGTGCGCGATGCGGCCGCGTTACGGATTGCCATCGACGAGGCGAGGAAGTTTTGCGAGAACGTGTTGCTGGAAGAATACGTGCGCGGTGGCGACCTGCGGGTCATCGTCATTGACGGCAAAGTGGTTGCCGCAGCCACGCGCAGGCCGCCGCGCATCCAGGGTACCGGCCGTGACAGCATTCGCCAGCTGATCGAAAAACAGAGTCGCCGCCGCGAGGCCGCCACCGCTGGTGAAAGCCGGATACCGCTCGACCGTGAAACCGAGCGCTGTGTCCAGGAAGCCGGCTTCTCAATGGACGACATCCTGCCTTACGGTGACTATCTGACGGTACGCAAGACCGCCAACCTGCACACCGGTGGGACCATCCACGATGTGACCTTGAAACTGCACCCGGCACTGCGCAAGGCGGCGATCGCCGCCGCAGCAGCGATCGACATCCCGGTCACCGGGCTGGATTTCATTGTCCCCGACCCGACGGGCGCCGACTACGTCATCATCGAGGCGAACGAGCGACCCGGCCTGGCGAACCACGAGCCGCAGCCGACCGCTGAACGCTTTATCGACCTGCTGTTTCCAAAGACCGCGGAGCGCTAGCCTGAGAACCTCACCGGCCGTGAGGTTTCCATACTAGCTGTGTGTCCAGCCATGGCGCGCATGACTCGGCATTGCAATACAATCGAGGAAGAGTGCTGCGAAGAACACCCCAACCCGGACTGGATGCTGTATGAAGAATCTGCCGATCGACCAAACCTACATCCAGGACGTGCTGTTTCGGCTATTGAACACCCCCAGCCCGAGCGGTTATACCGATCGCGCAGTGCATCTGGTCGCCGACGAGCTCGACAGACTGGGCGTCCAGGTTGAGCTGACGCGACGCGGTGCTATCCGTGCCACCTTGAAGGGAGAGCGCAGCAGTCCGGACCGCGCCATCGTGGCGCATATCGACACCCTCGGCGCAATGGTCAAGGCGCTGAAGGACAACGGGCGCCTCGAGCTGGTACCGATAGGCCACTGGAACGCCCGCTTCGCGGAAGGCGCGAGGGTAACGCTGTTTACCGACATGAGCTCGCATCGCGGTACTATCCTACCGTTGAAGGCGTCCGGGCATACCTTTGCGGACGAGATCGATAAGCAGCCGTCCAATTGGCAAAACGTCGAACTACGCGTCGACGAAGTCTGCTACTCGCGTAATGACCTGATGCGCCTTGGCGTGCATGTCGGGGATTTTATTGCCATCGATCCACAGCCTGAGGTGCTGGAAAACGGCTATATCGTCTCCCGGCATCTGGACGACAAGGCCGGCGCGGCCGTGTTACTCGGCGCCGTCAAGGCAGTGGTAGACAACAAGGTGAAGCTGCCTGTCGACTGCCACCCGTTGTTCACGATCTCCGAAGAGGTCGGCTCCGGCGCCTCGGCTGTGCTGCATGGAGACGTCTCCGAGATGCTGACGCTGGACAACGGCACCACCGCACCGGGCCAGAATTCCAGCGAGTTTGGCGTCACCATCTGCATGGCAGACATGAGTGGCCCGTTCGATTACCACCTGACCAACTATATGATCCGGCTGTGTCAGGAGTTCGAAATCCCCTATCAGCGGGATATCTTCCGCTTCTATCGCTCAGACAGCGCAGCGGCGGTAGAGTCAGGCGCCGATCTGCGCACCGCGCTGGCCACCTTCGGTGTCGACGGCTCGCATGGCTGGGAGCGCATCCACTGGAATGCGCTCGAGTCGTTGACCAAACTGGTCACGGTCTATATGCAGTCTCCGCCGCTGTTTCTGCGCGACCAAGACGACATCGGCCCGCGCTTCGGCTTCCCTATGCAGCCGGCCTAGCCAATGCACACTGGACCACATCGATCTGGCGGGCGCGGAAGCCCGCCTCGCAGAATGCCAGGTAATAGCGCCACATGCGGCGGAACCGCTCGTCGTACCCATGGGCCTCCAGCCATTCGGTGCAGCGATCGAATCTGGCGTGCCAGTTTGCAAGGGTCTCCGCATAATCGAGGCCGAAAGCCGAGATACGCTGTTGTGTCAGGCCCGCCCCCGCGGCGAGCTGCTTCACATGGTTCTTGGTGGGCAACATACCGCCGGGAAATATGTAGGTCTGGATAAAGCCGCCCGGATTCGCGGCGTATGCATCAAAATACGTGTCGTCAATGGTGATCACCTGCAGTGCAGCACGCCCTCCTGGTCGCAGGCATCGTCTGAGCGTCGAGAAGTAACTCTGCCAATACTGGCGACCGACCGCCTCGAACATCTCGATCGACACGATATGATCTACCTGACCCTCGAAATCGCGGTAGTCGCACAACTGCAGCTGAACACGCTCCCCCAGACCGGCCTTCGCCATGCGCGCCTGGGCGTAGTTGAGCTGCTCACGCGACAGCGTAATCCCGGTCACCCGAAAACCCCGGCGTGCCGCATACTCGGCGAAGCCACCCCAGCCACAGCCTATTTCCAGGATATGCTGCCCGGGAGATGCATTAAGCAACGCCAGCATCTGCGCGTACTTCCGCTGTTGGGCGACGTCCAGCGGATCACCCTGATCGAAGACCGCCGCAGAATAGGTCATCGTGGAATCTAGCCATTGCGCATAGAAGTCGTTGCCCAGGTCGTAGTGCGCCGCGATATTGCGCCGGCTACCGCGCCGGCTGTTTCGGTTTAGCCAGTGTTGTAGGCGCACGGTCGCCCTTGTCAGCGGATGTCGGGTGTCGGATTGCGCATAGACATCGAGATTCACCGCCAGCAGCTCGAGCAATGCGGCCAGATTCGAGGAGTCCCAATCGCCGGCGATAAAACCCTCGGCAAAGCCCAGATCGCCGCGCCAAAAAAGCCGGCGCAGCAGCGCCGCGGGGTGCGCGATGGACACATCCGCCGCCGGACCCGGCTCCGTACCGCGCAGCGCAAAGGGCCGAAGCGTGCGCAGCGAGACTTTGAGCGAGCCGCGGCGCAATCGCGTCATTTGATCCATCAGCCGTCGCTCATACCACGCCATCTCTGCAATCGGTGGCATTTCGATAGCGAGAGAACCCGTCTGCGAACGCATGTCAACTCACCTCTTCGGTCGGTGGTAAAGGTTTAGGATGAAAGCGCTCCCCCTTCAACCAAATCTTGAGCGCTTGCCAATGAATGGCCGCTACGACCTTCAGCGTCTGCAAGGGTACGCGCAGCGTCTGCCAGAGGAGTTGCCCCGTCGTAAACGGCCGCCGCTGTCCGGTCTGGCTCGCTATCAGCATGAGACGATCGCCATCGAACTCGCGGATGAGCACGCGCAGCTCCTCGTCCGGCCGCGCCAATTCGAAATCGTAGCTTACCTGCATGCCGATGAACGGCGAGACATGGAAATCCTTGGCGTGGCGGTCGCGTAATGGCCATTCCGGCCGTCCGGATTCGGGCCGAAGCAGGTAGCAGTGTCGCTCGCCAAAGGTGTTGCGGACCTCCGCAATGACCGCGGCTGGGCGCCCCTCGGCGGTCTCACAAAACCACAGGCTCAGCGGATTGAACACCCACCCGAGCAGGCGCGGAAAGCACAGCAGGCGAATCTTCAGCGCAGCGCCGTCCAATCCGTGGCTGGATAGGACTTGTTCGGCCCAGCCGCGCAGGTCGCGACTGCCTGCCGGGAGATGGTCTCGGTCGTAGAAGCTCAACAGGTTGAAGCGATTGCGTGAGAACACCGATGCAGCCTTCGCCGCCTGATCGATCGCATCAATGTCCAATAGCAGACTGAAGACGCGATAACGAAATCGGTAGGCGGCCGTGAAGAACCGTCGATGCATCACCTCGGCGCTGTACAGACTGGCGGCGTCTGATGACAGACTCATGCCGCGCGGCCTACCAGCTGCGGTACCGGCGTAAGATCGCGCGAGGCCTGGACCTCGGACGCCCAGGGTATCCTCGCACCCAGTGCCTGGGCGACCTCGACGCCGGACCGCATGCCGTCCTCGTGAAATCCGTAACCCGTCCACGCCCCCGCAAACCAGGTGCGGGCGCGTCCCTGGATGCGATGCAGCTGCTTTTGCGCCGCCAGGGCCGCCGCGTCGAACACCGGGTGATGGTACTCATAGTGAGCAACCACCGTTTCGGCACGCGGCTCGCGCAGGGGATTGAGGCTGACAAAATAGTCCCGACGGGTAGGCAGGCACTGCAAGGAGTTCATCCAGTAGGTGACGCTCACGGCCCGCGACGCGTCACCGGCCGGTTCGCTCAGGTAATTCCAGGAGGACCAGACTCGGCGTGCCTGGGGCATCAGGCCGGCGTCGCGGTGCAGAAACACGCGATTCGCCTGATAGGGTATCGCACTGAGGATTTGACGTTCCGATGGGCTTGGATCTGCGAGCAGCGCCAGCGACTGATCACTGTGACACGCCAACACGACGTCGTCGAATGCCTCGCGCCGGCCGTCGGCGAAGACCACCATCACCTGGTCTCGGTTGCGTTCGATGCGGGCGACGCGTGCCCCCGCCACTGCACGCTCGCCGAGGTCAGCGACAAGGCGCCGCATGTAGGTGCTGGCGCCACCGCTGACCGTCAACCATCGCGGCCGGTCGGCCAGCCGGATCAGGCCATGGTTGGCAAAAAACCGCAGAAAACTCAGGGCGGGAAAGCGTGCGATCTGGCCGCGTGGGCATGACCAGATAGCGGCGGCCATCGGGTAGAGATACTCGGCGCGGAAGCGCTCGCCAAAGCCGCCGCGGTCGAGGAACTCGCCAAGTGAGAGATCTGCCGCAGGCGGCATCAGCAATGCGTGCTGTGCGGCACGGTTGAAGCGGACGATACTCCACAGCAGGCTCCAGAAGCCCGCGTTGATGAGATTGCGTCGCTGTCCGAAAAGGGTATCGAGGTTGGTGCCGGCGTACTCGAGCCGCCCGCTATCGAAGGAGGCAGAAAACGACATATCGGTGGGATAGGTGTCGACGCCGAGATGCTCGAACAGGGCTGACAGCAACGGGTAATTTTCGCGGTTGAAGACCATGAACCCGGTGTCTATCGCGACCTGCCCGTCCTGGTCATCGAAGACTGCCGTGTTGGTGTGACCGCCAAAGCGCGTGTCGGCCTCGAACAGACGCACCCTGGCCTCGTCGCGCAGCAGCCATGCCGCTATCGTCCCGCTGATGCCGCTCCCGATTACCGCCACCCGTCTGCTTTTGTCCATTAACAATCCCG
>JASFJQ010000181.1:0-5232 GCA_050121305.1 Chromatiaceae bacterium | reverse complement strand
AGTGCGATCCCGCCATCCTCGGCGGTCGACCAAGCGAGCGCGCGGGCCATCAGGGTCTCGAAATCGGCGGTGCGTGTCTCCTCGACAATGATCGAATTGCGGTAGGCGCGGAACTCTGCGATCGCGTCTTTGTTGCCGCCCTTTTTCTCCCAGCTGTTCACTACCGTCGAATAGCGGTCAAACAGCGCGCCGCGCGCCTCCGCCAGCTTCGTGAGCTGTTCGCGTGCCTGCTCCGCGGCAGCGTCGTTGTCATTGTCTTTTGCGTTGTTCGCCGCGATCTGCACAGAGACCAATTCCTCGGTCTTGCCCTTGACGATATCGCGCCATGCCTCTGCTGCAGCAGCCAGTTCGGCGACGGTCAGCGGCGTCAGACGCAGCGCGAGCTCGTCAATCGCAATGTCTGGGGCCAGTATCTCCTGTGGAACGGTCGGCTTGTCTGCGTTGGCTGCGTCTGTTGCCCAGCCAAGGCTCGCCATGAAGAGCAGGACCATCGACACGACGGCCAGATTTGTCGCGAATCGCATAGGATTGGGTTTCCGTTTGTAGGGTTCAGTTAGGACGTCAACGGCGTCGATATCTCATCGACCAGCCGAGAAAATTCCGGCCGGAGTATAGGCCCCTTTCGCCAGCCTCGGAACCGATAGCGTCAGACCCCCTGTTTGGAACGTCGCTTTAGGGCGCGTTACAGGATAGGGGCACGCGGCCTATCGCTGCCGCCAATCCCTGGTCCTGCTGGCGCACCCGCTGGCTATCGACGACGCGACGACGGATGCACTTTGTGCCAGCATAGCGGCTGGCAACAAAAACGAAACGCCGTACTGTCTATCTCTCAGCTCAACCCGTAGGCCAGATGTTCAAATTCGATTTCACACCTCTGGACTGGATATCGCTCGCCTGGTTCGCGGCCTGCTGGATCGGCTACACGTTTTTTTCAGGCTTCCGCTCCGCAAAGCGCCATCGGCTACAGGATGCCCTGCACTCGAATATCGAGCAATGGATCGAGGTGCTTTACCAACGTGACTTGCGCATAGTCGACACGTCGATCATCGCAAATATCGAGCGCAATGCGACCTTCTTTGCCTCCAGCAGCCTGCTGATCATTGCCGGCCTGGTGACTGTGACCGGGTCCACCGACAAGGCCATCACCTTCCTTTCTGATCTCCCGTTTGTGCAACACATCAACCGGCAGGTCTGGGAGCTGGGAATTCTGCTGATGCTATTGATCTTCGCCTATTCCTTCTTCACCTTCACCTGGTGCATGCGGCAATGGGGTTTTGCCTCTATCCTGATCGGCAGTGCGCCGCTCGCTGACCGGATCTCTTGTGACGAAGAGGCACTAAAGCGCCACGGCGAGGCCCTGTCGAGGGTCGTCTGGCTGGCGATCTATAATTTCAACCTGGGTCTGCGTGCGTATTATTTCAGTATCGCCCTACTGACCTGGTTCTTACACCCGGTGTTGTTCATCCTTACGAGCACCTGGGTGGTCGCAGTACTGTATCGACGCGAGTTCCGTTCGCGAACGCTGAAGGCCTTGCTGGCTGGATTGAACAGAACTGGCTAGACGAACATACCGACCACGGCGCCCGTCATCAGTGTGGCCAGTGTGCCGGCGAGGACAGAGCGCATCCCGAGCGCTGCGATCTCGGTGCGGCGTTTCGGGGCCATGGCGCCGAGTCCGCCGAGCATGATGCCGAGGCTTCCGAGGTTGGCGAAACCGCATAGGGCGTAGGTCATAATGAGCCGGCTGCGATCGCTGAGTGCTGCCTCCGGCACGGCGGCGAGTTCCAGATAGGCGAGCAGCTCGTTGAGAATGGTCTTGATGCCCATCAGGGAGCCTGCAACCTGCGCCTCGCTCCATGGGATACCGATGAGCCAGACTACCGGTGCCATCAGCCAGCCCAATAGGCGCTGCAGCGTCAGTGGGGCGTCGTCGATTTCAGGCAGCAGTCCGAGCAGTTGGTTGGCGATCGTGACTAACGCAACGAAGACGACCAGCATCGCGATGATGTTTAGGAACAGCGGAATGGCATCGACGGTGCCCCGCGTGACCGCGTCGATCGAGCTCCGATACTGACCCTGTAACTCGACCGCATCGTCGGCCTCTGCCTCCTCGCGCGACGGTACTAGGATGTCCGCGATCATTAGCGCGGCAGGCACAGAGATAATCGACGCCGCCAATATGTGGCCGATGGCGTCGTCGATGACCCCGGTGAGCACGCTGGCATAGAGGACCATGACCGTTCCGGCGATCGTCGCCATGCCGCAGGCCATCAGCGCGAATAGGGCGCTGCGCGACATGGCATTGAGATAGGGCCTGATCAATAGCGGTGACTCGGTCATGCCGACGAAGACGTTGGCCGCCGCACCCAGCCCGAGTGGCCCACCCAGCCCCAAGGTCTTGCGCAACACCCAGGCAAATCCCCGGACCAACAGCGGAAGGACACGCCAATGGAAGAGCAGCGCGGACAGCGCGCCGATGACCAGGAGCAGCGGTAGGGCGCGGAAGGCGAGAATGAAGCCGTTCTGGGGATAACGGGTCTCGAAGGGTGGATCGCCGCCGCCGAGGTAGCCGAAGACAAAACCGGTCCCTGACTCGGTGGCCTGCTGCAGGGCCAGGACGGCGTCATTGAGCGCTACGAACAGCGTCTTCACCGGCGGCAGGCCCAATAGCGCCAGCGCCAACACGATCTGCAATGTCAGTCCCGCCAGGATCAATCGGGGTCGTACCGCACGGCGGTCTTCGCTCAGCAGCCAGGCCAGCATCACGAGGGTGGCGAGACCGAAGAGGCCATGGATCACGTTGTACAGCGGCTCGGTCATGAATCAATGCCCGCCCGATCCCCGGGGCTCGTGTCAGACGCTCTCTTGACGCAGCGCCGAGGTCAGACGCTGAAACTCCCGCTTCATCTCCAGGTTCTCGAACGCGCGCAGCGGCGGCACCTGTAGGCGGAACAGGCTGTCCAGGAGCTGGCGGCTGTCTTGCATCATGGCCACCAGATCACCCGACATCTTGACTGTCTCATAGGTGTTCTGCGCCACTGCGATATCTTGCGCCAGGCGTTGGCGGGAGGCCTCGACCTGATGCTGTTGCCCCTTCAGATACTCGGCATAGCGTCCGGCGGCCTCGATGGTGAGTCGCTGTGCCGCGAGATTGGATTCGAGGACCCTGCTGGGACGCTGTGCGATCAACGTCTGCGTCTCCTGCTGGAGTTCCCGCGCGCGCCTGCCGATGGCATCGATGCGCGGGAGGTAGTCTGTCGCGATACCTTCGAGCAGGGCCGCATGCATGTGATCCAAGGCCTTGAGCAACACTACGTACATACCGTAGTAGCGTCGCGCCGTCGGCAGGTCCTCCCGACTCTCCACGGTCAGTACCTCGAGCTGCTCGGTCAACGCGCGCACCTGTTCGAAGGCGAGCGTCATGTCCATGACATCATCACCGACGACGGTCGAGAGCAGAAAATCCAGTCCCTCGGCGTCGATATCCAGCCCCATGGCGCGCAGTTCGGCGGCCGCCTCGGTGTGCAGGTCCGCCATCGCCTGCTGCTGCTCGGCCAGAAGCCTCTCGCGTTCGGCGATTTCGTCCTCGATATCCCCGACGGTCTTGCGCCACATCGAGTCCGACGGGGCGCTGATCTTGCGGCGCTTCAATTCGATAACCGCCTCGCGGTTGTCGGCGATCGCCTCAGTCAGTTCGTGCATGCGCTCGCGCAGCGTGTTGTCGCCGATCAGGATAGCTGCGACTTCGTCGAGCAGGGTGTTGATGTCGTCGGTATTGGATGCCTGGTCATCACGGAACCAGGCCGACTCGGGCAGCTGCCGCTGACGATCCTGCAACACGATGATCTCGTCCAGCCGCGGGATCAGATCCTCCCATAGCTGGGCATCCTCGGGATGCTCCTCACGCCAGAGCCGACGCGCCCGATCCAGCGTCGCGCCGGCGTACTCGACGGTCTTGTCCCAGAGTAAATCGGCCTGCTGCAGAGATTCCTCAACGACGTCGGCCGAGGCGCTTGCGGCGTATAGGATCAGACTGGGCAAAATGTTTGCGTATCGGATCATGTCATGTCTCGATTATTCGTAGGCCGGGGTTAATATGCCATTACTGGCGCGGCGTATCCGGCCATCATTCTGCACGGAACCGGATCGGCGTCGCCGCTGAGCTTGCCACGGAATGGCAATGCGAGTACACGGGAAAACCGGCTCTCAATGTGTCGTGGAGGCGACGATGAAAGTGGCGCTGATCGTAATTGTTGCCATCGTTGGGCTGGCCGTCGCCGCGATGCTGGTTTTCGTTTATGTGATCCAGAACGTGGAGCTGCCCGACTACAAGCGGATCACCGCGGACGGTGACTTTGAGATCCGCGACTATCCACCGCTGGTCGTCGCAGAGGTGATCCGGGAAGGTAGCCGCCAACAGGGCCTGAGCGATGGCTTCGGGCCGCTGGCACGCTACATCTTCGCCAAGGAGCGCGGTGGCGAGCGAATTGCGATGACGGCCCCGGTGCAGCAGCAGGCCGTGGCCCCCGAGAAGATCGCGATGACCGCGCCGGTAACCCAGACATCGGCCGGTGATGACGCATGGGTGGTGCAGTTCATCATGCCGTCAGCCTACCGCATCGAGGACCTACCCGCGCCCGCCGGTGATGACGTCCGGTTGCGCGAGGTGCCGGCACGGCGGGTAGCCGCGGTGCGATTCAGCGGCCGCACCGACGACCAATTGATCGCCGAGCAGGAAGAACGCCTGCGCAACTGGATGCTGGGGCGCCACCTCGAGCCGGCCGGTGCGGCGGTCTATGCCTATTACAACGATCCGTTCACACCGGGATTCCTGCGCCGCAACGAGATCATTATCCCGATCACCGCCGGGCCATCAACACTCTGGTAGCCTCTAGCCCGCGAGAGAACTGGATCCCGATGACCATAAGAAGCAATTTTGAAACAATCTTCGCGGCCGGTCGGTCTTGTAGTGGACACGCAATCGTCCGTCTTGTGAACTACGGCGCCGTCCGGCGAGAAGCGACACTACTCATGCATCGCAATCTGTTACGCATACCCACACTTCTGCCACTGGTCCTGTGTCTGCTGTTGCCGGCGCTCGCCCATGCCAACCTCCTGGCGAAGATCCTCGCCCCAAAACCCGATCTATGGTCGCGCTGGACCGCACACGATGCGTCGTCTGAGCGCCGGATAGACCACAGCGCCTGGGATCGTTTTCTCGATACCTATCTA
>JASFJQ010000180.1:0-5278 GCA_050121305.1 Chromatiaceae bacterium | reverse complement strand
AGGCCGCCGCTGCGGTCGGAGGCGAATGGCGTGACACCGGCAAGATCATCAAGGACGCGGAGAAAGCGGCCGCCGAGGGCAACTACGGGAGCGCAGTGAAGCTCGCGAAACAGGCCGAGGAGCAGGGCCATCTCGGCAAGGAACAGGCCTTTGGCCAGGCAGGCGTCGGCAACCCGAAGTACCTCTACAACTGACTGCCATCGTTAGGCGAAAAGATCCCCGCGCGAGGGCGTGGGGTCGTTTCATGCCGCGATCAGGCGCGGCAGCAGGATCACCGCCCAGGTCAGGATAGCCACGCCGATCGCGAGCAACACCGCGGCCGAGGCGATGTCCTTGGCCCGTCCGGACAGCTCGTGGTGCTCCTCTCCCACCCGGTCAACGACCGCCTCGACCGCCGAGTTCAACAGCTCCATCATCAGGACCAGCAGCCAACTACTCACCAGCAGCGCCTTTTCCACGCCGTTCTGCCCCAACCAGAGCCCGAGCGGAACGAGCAGCAGCGCGACCAAGACCTCCTCGCGGAAGGCCGCCTCGTGTCGGTAGCAATCGCGGAACCCCTGCATCGAATGTCCAAAGGCGCGAATAATGCGACCGATACCAGGGTTTTGATTGAACCTTGACATGGTTCAACACCGCTGCCGTCGAACTATCACGTCCGGTGATTTGGCCCGCAGGACGCGCAACGTCGACAACCGAGGCCCAGGCTAGGCCGAGCCCTGCCAGCGCAGATCCAGTTCGCGTGCCGCGCGCACATCGTCCAGACGGCGCACCGGCAGCGTCTGCGGGGCCGTCTTGATCACTTCCGGGTTGGTTTGTGCCTCGGCCTGAATCTTTATCATCGCGTCGACGAAGCCGTCCAGTGCATCGAGCGCCTCGGTCTCGGTGGGTTCGATCAGGAAACATTCCGGGACCAGCAATGGGAAATACGTGGTCGGCGCATGATAGCCGTAGTCCAGCAGACGCTTGGCGAAATCCATGGCGGTTACCCCGAAGTCCCTCGCTTGGTGCTTCAGTGTCACGATGAATTCGTGCGTTGCGCGACGCCGCGGGTAGGCAAGCTCAAAACCGGCGTCACTGAGCCGCTTGGCCAGGTAATTTGCATTCAGCGTCGCGTACTCGGAGACCCGCACCATGCCTTCGCGGCCGAGCAGGCGCGCATAGACATAGGCACGGATCAGCACCCCGGCGTTACCGGCGAAGGCCGACAGCTTACCGATCGTCTGCGGGCACTCCTTTTCGGTCAACCAGTGGTAGTCATGGCCGTCGAAGCCGACCATGGGTATCGGCAGAAAGGGCACAAGCCGCTCGCTGACGCCGACTGGCCCGGCGCCCGGACCGCCCCCGCCATGCGGTGTGGAGAAGGTCTTGTGCAGATTCATGTGGATTACGTCAAAGCCCATGTCACCCGGACGCACCTTGCCGAGGATGGCATTCAGATTGGCGCCGTCGTAATACAGCAGACCGCCCGCCTCGTGCACCAGCTGTGCGATCTCGGTGATGCGCCGCTCAAAGACGCCCACGGTGGAGGGATTGGTCAGCATGATCCCGGCGGTGTGCGGGCCGAGCACGCCGCGCAGGGCATCGATATCGACGTCGCCATCGGCCAGCGTCGGTATCTCGCGCACCTTGTAGCCGCACATCACCGCCGTGGCCGGGTTGGTGCCGTGCGCCGCATCGGGCACCACGATCTCATTGCGTGCCGTGTCGCCGCGTGATTCATGGTAGGCGCGGATCATCGCGACACCGGTAAACTCACCCTGCGCACCGGCGGCCGGCACCAGCGACACCGATTGCATACCGGTGACGTCCTTCAAAATCTCCTGCAATTCGTACATACAGCCCAGGAAACCCTGGCTGTGTGAATCGGGCGCGTAGGGATGACGCGCCAGAAGGCCCGGCAGCATGGCCAGTGAGTTGCAGGCCCGCGGATTGTATTTCATGGTGCAGGAACCCAGCGGGTAAAACTGGGTGTCGATGGAGAAGTTCTTCTGCGACAGCCGGGTGTAATGCCGCACTACCTCGAGTTCCGACACCTCCGGCAGGGCCGGCGGCTGTGGGCGAAGCAGCGATTCCGGGATATCCGTCAGTGGCGGCTTGGTCTTCGGCGCCTGGGCGAAGGCGCGCCGACCCGGTCGGGAGAGTTCGTGAATCAGCATAGCGTCAGATTGAATATCTCGTTTTGTGCGTTCTAGCTTTGGTCTGTTCAGATTTGGATTGGTAATGGTTCAACCCAGCGCCGCAATCGCTGCGTCATAGTCGGGCTCGTCGCCGATCTCGCGAACCAGCTGGCTGTGTATGACCTTGTTATCCGCATCGAGCACCAAGGCGGCACGCCCGGTGATACCTGCGAGCGGGCCGTCCTCGATCAACATGCCGTAGTCCTTGGCGAACTTGCGCGACCGCATCATTGAAAGGGTCTTTACGTCCGCTGTGCCCTCCGCCTGACAAAAACGTCCCTGCGCAAACGGCAGATCGGCAGAGACCACCAGCACGACCACGTCGTCACGCCCACCCAGGCGCTCATTGAAGACCTTGGTCGAGGTGGCGCACGTCGGGGTGTCCAGACTGGGGACGATGCTCAGGATTTTCTTCTTACCTGCGAAATCGCCTAATCCGACATCGTTCAACTCGCCGTCGACCAGGCGGAAATCGGGGGCGGTGCTGCCAACGGACGGCAGATCGCCATTGGTGTTCATCGGTGAGCCGTGCAAGGTTACCTGTGCCATCTGTATTCTCCTTTGAAGCGGCCGTATGCGGACGCATACCGCCGACAGTGATTTAGGGGGATCAGTTGAATTTTGGTTCGACCGGACACTTGGCCCGGCTGCGCGCGGCCATGATCCGCGCAAGCTTGGCCGCGTAGTCTTCGATTTCAGGCTCGGTGCGCAACTCCGTGGCGCAGACCAGCAGCGCATCGCCCAGCTCGGGATAGGCCTCGGCAAGGTCGTAGCCACCGAGCACGTTGTGGGCCGCCAGCGAGCGCAGCACCTCGGCTGCCGGCGCCGTCAGGCGGATGACGCCCTCGTGGAAAACCGGGCTGTCGAACACCCGCTCGACGCCGTCGATGGCCGTCAGTCGCTCGATCAGACGCGCTGTATTCGCGTGGCAGGTGGCAGCGACCCGCGCCAGGCCCTCACCGCCCATTAACGCCATGTGGATGGTCGCGGCGGTGACGAGCAGTCCCTGGTTGGTGCAGATGTTCGAGGTCGCCTTCGAGCGTCGGATGTGTTGTTCGCGCGCCTGCAGGGTCAATGTGAATCCGGGCTTTCCCTCGAGATCGACGGTCTTCCCGATCAATCGGCCCGGCATCTGACGGACCAGGGCCTGCTTGGTGCACAGAAAACCGAAGTATGGGCCGCCGGAGGACAGGGGCGCGCCGAGGGGCTGGCCCTCGCCGCAGGCGATATCGGCGCCCATCGACTGAGTGTTACCGCCCCAGTCGCCCGGCGGCTTGAGGACTGCCATCGCCAGCGGGTTGACGACGGCGAGTGCCAGCATGTCGTTGGCATGGGCGAAATCCGTCAACGCATCGACCTCTTCGAGCACGCCGAAGAAGTTCGGTTGGGGCACCACCAGGGCTGCAAAGTCGTCGCCCTGGTAGGCCTGCAGCGCAGCCATGTCCGTTCGGCCCGTCGCTTGGTCGAAAGGGACCTCGACCAGCTCGATCCCCTGGTTGCGAACAATGGTCCGAACGGTCTTCCGATAGGCCGGATGCAGGGTCCGCGGCAGCAGAATGCGCCGTGACTTGGACTTTCGGTTGGCGCGCACGGCCATCAGCACGGCCTCGGCCAGCCCGGAGGCGCCGTCGTACAGCGAGGCATTGGAGACGTCCATGTTCAACAGCGCCGTCATCATCGACTGGAATTCGTACAGCAGCTGCAAGGTGCCCTGGCTGGCCTCGGCCTGGTAGGGCGTATAGGCGCTGTAAAACTCCCCGCGTGTCGCGATCTGCCACACGGCCGCCGGGATATGGTGATCGTAGGCACCCGCCCCGATGAAGCACAGCGGCTGACCATCTGCGCGCGCCTTTGCGTGCATCAGTGTGCTGACGTCCATCTCCGACATGCCCTCGGGGACGTGCTGCAAGAGGCCGGCCTTCAGCTCTTCCGGGATCTCGTCAAACAGGTCGTCGATGGTTGCCACGCCGATGACCTCGAGCATGCGGCGGACGTCCTCTTCGGTGTGTGGGATAAAGGGCATGAGGGTCCTCGTGTTGGCTTCGGCCGATTCCGGTCTTCGCCCCGGATCCGCGCGAACGCGGCGCTCAGTGGTCCTCGGACTCGACGTGTTCGGCGTAGCTGTCCGCATCCAGCAACGCATCCAGCTCCGCCGGTGCAGACATGCGCAGGCGATAGATCCATCCCGCCTCATAGGCGTCCTGGTTGATGGTCTCGGGCGCGTCGGCGAGTATCTCGTTGGCCTCGATCACCTCGCCGGTCAGAGGACTGTAGACGTCAGAGGCGGCCTTGACCGATTCGACAACGGCACACTCGGCGCCGGCCCCAACCTCGGCGCCCACCTCGGGCAGCTCGACGAACACCAAGTCGCCCAGGAGCTCCTGCGCGTGGTCGGTAATCCCGACGGTGACAACACCGTCATCCTCTATGCGGACCCACTCGTGGGACTTGGTGTATTTCAGCTCAGTGGGGACGTCGTTGCTCATGCTAACTCCTCATTGGACTCTGGAAGTCACTGACGATCGCCGGCGGCGTCTGCGATGTTCGCCAAATAGCCCAGCGGTCGGCATCCGTTCACAAATCGATGCATGCCTTGCCGTTGCGGAAGAACGGCATCTTCACCCGGCTCACCGGCAGGCGTCGACCGCGGATATCGACCGTCAGCGCGTCACCGCTATCGGCCGCGACGCGCGCCATCGCGATCGCGCGATCCAACGACGGCGAATAGCCGCCAGACGTGGTCTCTCCTACCTCGCGCTCACCGTCGAACAGACGCTGGTGGCTGCGCAGCACGCCTTTGGCGTTCAAGACCAGCCCGGTAAATGTTGGAAGGCTACCTGCTGCCTGTTGCTTTTCAAGCGCAGAACGACCAATGAAATCGCGTTCCACCGGCTCGAAGGCCACGGTCCAGGCCAATCCGGAGGTGAGCGGCGTCTGCGCCTCGTCCATGTCCGTACCGTAGAGGTTCATACCTGCCTCGAGACGCAGCGTGTCACGCGCACCCAGGCCACACGGACGCACGCCCGCGCTGGCCAGCGCGCGCCAGAAATTCGGCGTATCCCGCTCCGGCAGGATCACCTCGAAACCATCCTCACCGGTGT
>JASFJQ010000179.1:0-5310 GCA_050121305.1 Chromatiaceae bacterium | reverse complement strand
CTTGTCTATCTCGTCGATATAAACGATACCCGTCTGTGCCTTTTCGACGTCATAGTCGCATTTCTGCAACAGCTTCTGGATGATGTTCTCCACATCCTCGCCCACGTAGCCGGCCTCGGTCAGCGTGGTCGCATCCGCGATCGTGAAAGGCACATTGAGCAGTCGAGCGAGCGTCTCGGCCAGCAGGGTCTTACCCGACCCGGTCGGTCCGATCAGCAGGATATTGCTCTTGGCTATCTCGACATCGTCTTTCTTGCCTTTCGCCTCGAGCCGTTTGTAATGGTTGTAGACGGCGACCGAAAGCACCTTTTTGGCGCGCGCCTGCCCGATCACGTACTGGTCGAGGGTGCTGTTGATCTCCTGCGGTATGGGCAATTTGTCGGCCGGCTGGCCAACATTTTCCTGCATTTCTTCGCGGATGATATCGTTGCAAAGTTCAACGCATTCGTCGCAGATAAACACAGATGGGCCCGCAATGAGCTTACGCACTTCGTGCTGGCTCTTGCCACAGAACGAGCAGTACAGCAGCTTGCCGTCGTCGCCCTTACCCGGTTTCTTGTCGTCGCTCATAACTTCATCCACCCTTCGTCGGCCAACGCCTAGGCACGCACCAGACCGTTGTTCCGCTTATCTGATGATATCCGAAAGCCCCCGGATAACAAGCCACCAGTACCGGGCGGCCTTGATCTCGGTCACTCCTCGTGAGCCGGACGGCGGTCCAGCACCTGATCGATCAGCCCGTAGGCGACAGACTGTTCCGCACTCATGAAATTGTCGCGGTCCGTATCCTGACCAATGCGTTCGAGATCCTGGCCGGTATGCCGCGCCAAAATCTTGTTGAGTTTCTCGCGCACCAGCAGGATCTCTTTGGCATGGATCTCGATGTCGGTCGCCTGGCCCTGAAAACCACCGAGCGGCTGGTGGATCATCACCCGGGAGTGCGGCAACGCATAACGCTTTCCTTTCTCACCGCCTGCGAGCAGCAGCGCCCCCATACTGGCAGCCTGGCCGATGCACATGGTCGTTACGTGCGGCCTGATGAATTGCATGGTGTCGTAAATAGCGAGCCCAGCAGTCACCGAACCGCCGGGCGAATTGATATATAAATGAATGTCTTTGTCGGGATTTTCCGATTCGAGGAACAAAAGCTGCGCCACAATCAGATTGGCCATGTGATCTTCGACCGGCCCGACGCAGAATATGACCCGTTCCTTGAGCAATCTCGAGTAGATGTCGTAGGCGCGTTCGCCGCGCGCGCTTTGCTCTACCACCATCGGCACGAGGCCGAGATTCATCGGTTCGACGTGATTCATATCCTGCTTATCGGGAAATCCTCGAGTTCCTTGAAGCTACCCCTAAATCAGCCACTGAGCAAGCCTGCTCTAAGCCGTGTTTTCCATTAAGTCGTCGAACGACTTTGATTCTTCCGACACCTGCACCTCACCGAGCACCCAGTCAACCACCTCGTCCTCCAGGACAAGGTTTTCGATGCCTCGACGGGCATTCGGGTCCTGCATGTAATAATCCACCACCTCCTGCGGATTCTCGTAGGATTCCGCGAATTCACGAATGGTTTCACGCAGGCGTTCGTCGCTGGCATTGAACTGCTGCTCTTTAACGATCTCGGCGACCAGCAAGCCCAGGTGGACTCGGCGCTGTGCCTGCTGCGCAAACACGCTGGTGGGCAGATCCATGGTCGAGCGCTGCCCGCGCTGCTGCATGTCCTGCAGCATCTGCTGCTTCATTCGCTCGGCCTCGGCGTCTATCATCGCCTTCGGGAGATCGAGGGGATTCGCTGCGATCAGCGCGTCCATCACGCGTTCCTTGGTAACGCTCTTCAACTTCTGTTTCAGTTCGTGCTGCATGTTCTTCGCAACCTCCGAACGCAGGCCCTCGAGCGTGCCCTCCGCCACGCCGAACGCCTTGATGAAGTCTTCATCGACCTCTGGCAACTTTGGCTCGGCTACGCGTAGCACCTTGACGTCGAATGCCACATCCTTGGCGGCCAGGTCCTTGGCGCGATAGTCCGCGGGGAATGTCACTTCAAGCCTTCGCTCCTCACCCGACTTGGCGCCCAGCAGGCCGGACTCGAAGCCCTCGACCATCGAACCCGAACCCAGGACCAGCGGCACGTTTTCTGCGCTGCCGCCCTCAAATGCTTCACCGTCGATCGTCCCCTTGAAGTCGAGATGCACAGTGTCGCCCTCCTTTGCGCCCCGTTCGACGTCGATCCACTCGGTGCGCTGCTTCCGCAGTTTCTCGATCATCGCATCGATATCGGCCTCGGCCACCTCGGCCACGGGGCGCTTGACGGACTGCTCGGCAAGGTTTGCCAGCGTCACCTCGGGTACGACCTCGAAGGTAGCCGTATAGCCTAGGCCACCCTCTTCCACTGCCTCGCGCAACTCGATCTTGGGCTCCCCTGCGGGCATCAGTTTTTGCTGGCTGGCGGCCTCGTAGAGCGTCTCCTGAATCAAGTCCCCAAAGGTCTCGGAGCGCACTTGGGCGCCGAAGCGCTGTTTGAGCGTGCGCATCGGGACCTTTCCGGGGCGAAATCCGTCCAGACGCACATTTCGCGCCAGATTCTTGAGCTTTTTCTCCATCTCGGCGTTGACACGATCTGCCGGCAGGTCGACCAGCAGGCGCTTCTCCAGGCCCTCGCCAGATTCAACAGAAACTTGCATTCCAATTCACTCCGGCAGTCAGAACTGCCTGTCATCGACTAAGTTATTCAGGTTACCCTGGCACGATCCGGCCAGCTGCCGAACACCGGTGGGGCGGTGGTGCGAAAGGAGAGACTCGAACTCTCACGGGTTACCCCACTGGAACCTAAATCCAGCGCGTCTACCAGTTCCGCCACTTTCGCCTGCTGGGCGTGAATCGCGCATTATACAAAACAGTGCGCCACCCGAAACAGCCCCCACTCGACGGAAATCTACTGCTGCGATGGTCGTTTTTCTGCTCTTTCTCGCCTTTTTGTTCGGCTTCCTCGCGCTCGCCGGACTGTTGGTCCCCCTGCTGCAACCCTGGATATTCGATCCGATAGGCCTGAGCCCCGAGAGCAGCCTGTATCGCTTCGCCATGCTCTGCGCAGTGATCGCCCTGCCCTTTTTCCTGCGTTATCTGCAGCTCAACAGCTGGCAACATGCCGGCTATACCCTCGGGCGAAAGGCGGCCTGGATGGCCCTGGCGAAAGGATTGCTGATCGGCATCGCCGTCATGTTGGTGCTGAACGCGATCCAGTGGGCGCTGAATATCCATCACTTCGCGCCACGCGCAGACAGATGGAACACCGCGTATTTCTTCCGCACGCTCGTCTCCGGCCTGGCCTCCGGGCTTGCAGTCGCATTTATCGAGGAGACCTTTTTCCGCGGGCTGATGCATTCCGGCATGCGCCGACGTCTCAGTTTCTGGCCGACCGCGCTGCTGACCGCCTCGTTGTACGCGATTCTTCACTTTATGAAACCGGCCCCACCCGGTGCAGCCGAGTTCGATATCCTCAATGCATTTCGGATGATCGGCGCAGGGATCGGACGCGTCGGCGATTTCACCCCGATCGCCGACAGCTTCTCCAGCTTGCTAGTGGCCGGGGTCTTTCTCAGTATGGTACGCGAGCGGACCGGCAACATCCTGTGGGTGATCGGCATCCACGCCGGCTGGGTGATGACCATCAAGCTGACGAGGTATGCGACCGAACCGACGGTCGTTGCCGGTCAGACCTCGGTGTGGATCGGCAGCTATGACGATATCACCGGCTGGCTGGCGACCCTTTGGCTGGGGCTGATTGCAGCGGCCTTCTGGTATCTCTCCAGACCCGCCGCGCGATCTGGTTGGGCTGTCAAATGACCTTGGAGAATCGCCCCTGCTGCGCCGAATCAGCGAGGTAGCGATCGAACACCATGCAGATGTTGCGGATCAGCAGGCGCCCAGCCGGCAAGACCTCGATACGCGGCCCATCGATGGACAGCAGACCGTCTTGCGCCATGTCGCCGAGACGCCGCAGTTCATCGGCAAAGTACTGATCGAACCGGATGCCCCAGGTCCGGTCAATGACTTGTGTGTCCAGCACGAAATTGCATATCAGCTGGGTAATGACTGCGCGCCGCAATTCATCGTCGTGCGTCAGGGCCACCCCGCGAAACACCGCCAGTTCACCGGCGTCTATTCGCTGATAATACTCGTCGAGGGTGCGCATGTTCTGCGCGTAGGTGTTGTCGATCATACCGATCGATGTGACACCCATGGCCACCAGGTCACAGTTCGCATGCGTCGAATAGCCCTGGAAGTTTCGATAGAGATGGCCCTCCCGCTGCGCGACCGCGAGTTCGTCATCCGGGCGTGCGAAATGATCCATGCCGATATAGACATAGCCCGCCTTCGCGAGATGCTCACCGATCTGCTGCAGGATCTGCAGCTTCTGGTCTGGCGATGGGAGCTCAGCCTCGTTGATCCTGCGCTGCGGCTTGAAGCGTTCCGGCAGGTGCGCATAGTTGAAAATGGACAATCGGTCCGGCTGCGCCTCCAGCACGCGATCCAGCGTCGCAATGAAAGACTGTGCAGTCTGCAGCGGCAGACCGTAGATCAGATCCATGCTGATCGAGCGAAAGCCCTCGCGACGTGCGACTTCCAAGGCGCCGAAGGTCTGTTCGGCGGTCTGGATTCGGTTGACCGCCTTTTGCACACGCGGATCGAGATCCTGCAGGCCGAGGCTCATGCGGTTGAAGCCGATTTCGCGCAACAGCGCGATGGTCTCCTCGGTGACCTCGCGCGGGTCGATCTCTATCGAGTATTCCCCACTGTCATCGTCGAGCATCTTGAAGTGACGCCGCGTCACGGCCATCAGTTCGCGCATCTGGGCGGCGCTGATGAAGGTCGGTGTGCCCCCGCCCCAATGCAGCTGCTCCACCGGGCGCTCCGAATCGAACAGCGCAGCCTGCATTTCGATCTCGCGATAGACCCGATCCAGATAGGGCTGGGCCCGGGTCCGGTCTTTGGTCGCGATCTTGTTACAGGCGCAGTAGAAACAGACCGTATCGCAGAACGGGATGTGGAAGTACAAGGACAGGGGCCGGCCGCTGGCATTGCTGCGCTGCGCCGCGGCCCGGTAGTCCTCTGGCCCGAAACCGTCGTGAAACTGCACGGCCGTCGGGTAAGAGGTGTATCGCGGGCCAGACTGGTCGTAACGGCCGATCAGGTCCTGGTCGAGAACGAGTGATTGTTGCATCTGTTGCAGTTTAGTAGCGTCTCGGCGGTGTTGGGCTGACTCGCGTCAAAAACTCTGTCGGACCTGACTCGCCCTCAGTTAGCGAA
>JASFJQ010000178.1:0-5312 GCA_050121305.1 Chromatiaceae bacterium | reverse complement strand
AGGGCCACAAATGCCCACTGATTTTCGAATTTCGCTAATTTGGGATTAAATTTTCATATCGTGGAAATCTTACCCCGGCTTTGGGGTAATTGGAACAACTCCATCTGGATCAGTTATTTATGCCAGCCTCGGTGACCAAGGGGCAGAGTATTCCGTATTGTGAAAAAGATACCTCATTGCGGAAAATTGCCGACGCTCCTAAGTTCTAACCCAAAGCGGGCCGTCCGGTCCGCGCTGTCTGACGACTGAGGAGAGACGAGAATGAGTACACCGGCACAAGAGATGATCCCGAACGCCCCGGCGTTCTGCGAGGGCATTCTGCACTTTGGCCCGCGGGCCGCGCAGTTCGACGACCTGGGGGCGGCGCCGGTAGTCGATCCGGAGACCGGATCCATCTCGACGATCGACGAGGCAGCGGTATTCCAGACCCGTCTGATGGCCGACGCGCTGCGCTACACGACGCTACAGCTTTGCGCCTCCAAAGAGTCAGGTCACCCGGGCGGCTTTGCCAGCAGCGCCGACGCCTATGCGGCGCTCGTGATGCTCGGTCACACCAACATCGTGACCGAGGTCGGCCATCACGCCCCGGGTTTTTACAGTGCGATGTTTCTGGACGGCTCGCTCAGCGACATGGGAATCGAGACCATGCACCATCTGCAGGAGCGCTTCCGCGAGCGCGACGGCCTGCTCGGCCACCTGTCGGGTGCGATACCGGGTCTCCTGGCACCGGCCGGACCGCTCGGCCAGGGTCAGCACTTCGCAATGGCGGGCGCCTACCTGAATCGCGACACCCTGTTCCCATGCACCATCGGCGACGGCGGTCTGGGCGAACCCTACATCATGTCGGCGATGAAGCACTTCCATACCAGTTACCCGGAGATCACCAACTTCCTCCCGGTCCTGGTCTGGAACGGCTTCAGCCAGGAGCACCACTCAATGGTCTCGCTGATGGACAACGCGCAGATGACGGCCTACTGGAAGGCGCACGATTTCGACAACGTCATCCTGGTCGATGCGAAAGACTTCGATGATGTCGGACAGTCGGGGCCCTATGTCGATAGCACGCTGTTCGGCGACAAGGCGCGCGGTGCGTTTACCCGTGCCGTTCTCGAGGGTGCGAAGCAGGCTGCCGACGCGGCGATGAGCGGTCGCCTGAGCGTGCTGATTATCAAGCAGCTCAAGGGGGCCGGTGTGCACGCACACGGCGCCAAGGCGCACAATCTGTACCCGGGCGATAACCCGCAGAAAGATAACATCGCGGCGGCGCTCGCCCGCGGTGCGCTGGCCCCGGAGGCCTGGGATCTGGTCCGCACGAACATGAATCGCGCGGGCGGCGGCCCGGCCGGGCGCACCGTGGTGACCGAGTTTGAGCGCGATCTACCCGAGATCGGTACCCTGCCGACCCAGGCCTTTGCACCGGGCGAGCGGGCCGTGCCGGCGACGGCGATGGCGCACATGGTGGCCGCGCTGGGCAAGCGTGACCCGGGCTTCGTCGTAACCAACGCCGACGGCAACGAGGCCTCGAATATGAAGGCCATCAACGAGAAACTGAAGATTCGGCACCCGACCGAAGACGCGCTCTACAACCAGAGTCCGTCGGGCCAGGTCTACGAGCCGCTCAACGAAGACGCCTGCGCGGGCCTCGCCGCGGGCCTGGCGTTGTTCGGTGGCCGCTCGCTGTGGTTGTCTTACGAGAGCTTCGCGATCAACGGTTGGCCGATTGTGCAGACCGTCGGTCAGGCGATGGCCGAACTGCGCCGCAAGACCCCGGCCGTGGTGTCGATGTTCACCGCCGGGGCGCTCGAGCAGGGTCGCAACGGCTGGACGCATCAACGACCCGAGATCGAGAATTACATCGGTGGACAGATGCGCAACGGCAACGTCTATCTGCTCTACCCGGCGGATGCGAACATGATTCAGGCCGCCTATGGCTGGGCGGTCGAGCAGTCGAACAAGTCGGTCAGCATCGTGGCGTCCAAATCGGCGTTGCCGGTCTACACCACGCCGGAACAGGCCGCCGAGGGGATAGAACAGGGCGCGGTCACGCTGTACGAATCGGCCGCGAGCGACAATGCGACCATCGTCTTTGCGGTCACCGGCGACATGATACTGCTGCCGGTGTTCGAGGCGAAGGACAGGCTGGAGGCCGCGGGCTACAGAGTCCGTATCGTCTGCGTCGCCAACCCGCGCCGTCTGTATCGCGCTGGTGACGTCGCCTGGCAGCACACCGCGGAGCCGGATGCCCGCTTCATGGCCGACGCGCAGTTCAATTCGCTGTTCGGCGGCGACGTGCTGATCGGGGTCAGCGGCGGCGGCACCATCGCGCTGGAGCCGGTGATGCTGCGCAGCGATGCACCGGCCCGCGATCTGTTTGGTTGGCAGCGTGGCGAGACCACCGCTAGCCCGGCCGAGATCATGGCCTACAACGGCATCACCGCGGGGAATCTGAGCGATCGGGCGCGGGCGCTGGCGGCAAGCACGAAGGCCGGCAGGCATGCGGCCTGAGGAGGCAGCGATGAAGACACAAAAGATTACCAAGATCGTTGTGATTGACGACGATCCGACCGGCTCGCAGACCGTGCACAGTTGCCTGCTGCTGACGCGCTGGGACCCGGCGACGCTGATGGAGGGTCTGCGCGATGCCGCACCGCTGTTTTTTGTCCTGAGCAACACCCGCGGCATGGATGCCGCACAGGCCGCTGCGATCACGCGCGAGATCTGCGTGAGTCTGCGCCAGGCGATCGAGGACATGCGCGGCGAGGGCGTCGAGATCCAACCGGTGATCGTCAGTCGCTCGGATTCGACGCTGCGCGGCCACTACCCGGTGGAGACGGACGTGATCGCCGAGGAACTCGGGCCGTTCGATGCCCATTTCCTGGTCCCGGCCTTCTTCGAGGGCGGGCGTATCACGCGCGACGGCGTGCACTATCTGATTGTCGACGGCACGCCGGTCGCCGTGCACGAGACCGAGTTTGCGCGCGATTCGGTGTTTGGTTTCAGCACCGCCTTTCTGCCCGACTATGTCGCGGAGAAGACCGACGGCAGGATCCAGGCGGGACAGGTGGAGCGTTTCGGCCTCGCCGACGTGCGTGGCGATATCAGCGAACGACTGCATGGGCTCCATGGCAACGTCTGCTGCGTGGTCGATGCCGAAGTGCAGACCGACCTCGACAGCTTCGCGCGCCAGGTGCTGGCCGCGGCCGGCGACGGCAAACGCTTCCTGTTTCGGAGCGCCGCGAGCCTGTTGACCGCGTTTGCGGGTCTGCCGCCGCAGCCGGTTGCGGCTGCGGACATGTGGCGCCTGGTGCGTGACGGCAGGCCCGGCGTCGTGTTGGTCGGGTCGCATGTCGACAAGACCAGCCGGCAGCTACAGCAGTTGCTCGAGCAGACCGCGGTGCAGCCGCTGCATGTCGATCTGAACCGGCTGGTGCGCGACGAGGAGGGCCTGTATGCCGAACTGGTGCGCCAGATGGTCGAGGCGCAGGCAGGCGGCCGGGGCGTCGTGCTGTATACCAGTCGCGGCGAGCGTCGTTTCGCAACGACCGCCGACCGCCTGGCCTTCGGCGAGCGCGTCTCCGGCTTCTTGATGCGGCTGGTGCGCAACCTGCCGCCCGAGACGGGTTTCCTGATCAGCAAGGGCGGGATTACGTCGAATGACACCCTGAGCACCGGGCTGGCGCTGCGTACCGCCCGGGTCATGGGCCAGATCCTGGCCGGCTGCTCGCTCGTCGTCTGTCCTGGGGATCACCCGCGCTATCCGCGGCTGCCGGTGGTGATCTTTCCCGGCAATGTCGGGGGCGATGACGCGCTCGCAGAGGCCTACCAGATCCTCAGTCCGCAAGGGTCTCAGAGGGTGGAGGGCAAGTCGGCCGTGGCCTGAGTAACGCGGACGGCGCCCAGTCGGCAGATGCCGACAGGGCCGCCAGTCGCCAAAACGCGGTTATCCTCACCCGGGTGGGCACCGAAGATCTGCGTGAAAAATGGGATCGGCGCTATGCGGATGCGCCGGAGACGCCGCCACCGATGGCGGTGCTGACTGAGAACGCGCATCTGCTGCCCGGGCGCGGGCGGGCGCTCGACCTGGCTTGTGGGCTGGGCGGCAATGCCTTGTATCTCGCCCGGCGCGGGCTGCAGGTGTCGGCCTGGGATCTTTCCCCAGTGGCGGTCTCCGCGCTGGCGGCGTCTGCCGACGGCCTGGATCTGGTGGCCGAGGCACGCGATGTCACGGCGGATCCCCCGCCGACCGGTCGGTTCGACGTCATCTGCGTAGGGCATTTTCTCGAGCGGGCCCTGTGTCCGCACATCGCCGATGCGCTGCGACCGGGCGGCCTGCTCTTTTACCAGACCTTCACCCGCGAGCGCGTCGATGACGGCGGACCGTCCAGCGCGGCTTTCAGGCTTGAGACCAATGAACTCCTGCGACTATTCCCCGGACTGATCTTGCGCTTCTACCGCGAGGAGGGCCGCATCGGTGATACCGGTCGGGGATTTCGCAATCACGCCCAGATGGTCGCTCAGCGTAGGTGTTGACAAACACCCATATGGGTCAAGCCAGCTCGGGAAAGAAGGTGGCGAGCGGCTGCACGCGGCTGCCGTCGGGCAGTGTCTTCTCCATGTCTCGATACTCGCTCAGCGAGATGGCGAGGCCACCGGCGGCGGGCCGGATGATGGGGTAGTCCGGGAAGTCGGCCGCCGCGATCCGCCCGATCATGTGGGATCGGTCGGAATAGAAGTGGGCCAGATAGCTTGCCGCCGGGATGCATCGCACCCAGCAACGGTAGCGCTCGGGCAGCGTCGACTGCGGCGGGAAGCTGTCGACGAAGTATTCGCGATAGGGCGTCGGGAACGTCAGGCGGGTGTCGAAGTCCAGCACCAACGGTGTCGAATCGCTGACTGCGCTGAGAACCACGTGGTAGTCCCAGGCGACTGCCTGTCCCGCGGTGGCGGCACACTGGTTGCGCAGGATCACGGTCTGCCAGCGATTGGCAAACAACAGCACCTGCATCTGCGCTGCGTCAATGCCCGCATCGCTCAGCGATCGGGCAAGCCACCAGATATTTTCCTCGCAGAATAGGGCGGTATATCGGAATGCCTCGCGATGCCAGTCGTTCATGGCTGCAGGACTGGAATCATTGGGCGAAGGGTGGTCGACTTTCGAGGGCGCGCACGATCACCGGGATTCGTCGACTGCAGCGGGTCGCCCGCCATGGCAGCGCATTTGGTCCTGGTCAACAAGGGGCAATCACGAGAAAATTGTGCGCAAAGGTGCCGTGACCCCGCGGGCTGCAGGTTCGTCCGGCGGCCGGCATCAC
>JASFJQ010000177.1:0-5314 GCA_050121305.1 Chromatiaceae bacterium | reverse complement strand
CGCCGGTTACTGCTCGACAGCGACTACACGCGCGTCAGCAGGCTGCTTCAGGAACAGCTGTTGGCCGAGGAGCAGGCCCTGCTCGAGACCAAGACGAGCCTGCGTCGCATGGAGGAGGAGCTGCTGCGCCGGCTGTGGCAGCTTGGGCAGGGAATGGGCTGAGATGGGGCCGAGCAACGACAAGGAGCTGCACGACCGGGTCGAGCGCCAGGTGCGGCGCATGCGCCAGGCCGAGCGGGAGCGGACGACGCTGATGGCCCAGACGGTCTATTTGGGCACGCTGGGTCTGGTATTCGTGCTGCCAGTGATCGGCGGCGCCTACCTCGGCAGCTGGCTGGACGGCATGGTCGAGGGTTACTCGATGCGCTGGACGCTGAGCCTGATCGTCACCGGCCTGGTCGTCGGCGCGATCAACGTCTGGCTGCTGATCCGCGACTGACCAAACGGGAGGGAGAGGAGGAACCGCGCCGAATCGCCTATGAACGACAATGTCATCTTTTTCAGCATCGGCCCGCTCGAGATCACGAACACCGTAGTGACCACCTGGGGTATCCTGGCCGCGATCTGGCTCTTGTGCCTGCTGCTGGGTCGGCGCCTGCGGAACGATCCGGGACCGTTGCAGACGGTGGTCGAGGGGATGGTGGCCGCCCAGGAGAACGCGATCGCCCAGGTGGTACCGGGCGAAGAGCGCCGGCTGCTGCCGTTCATCGGCAGCCTGTGGGTGTTCCTGGTGGTCGCCAACTTGCTCGGCGTAGTGCCGGGGCTGAGTTCACCGACGGCCGACCTGTCAGCGACCACCGCACTGGCGCTGCTGGTGTTTCTGTCGACGCACTGGTTCGGCATCCGCAGCCGCGGTCTGCGCAGCTACCTGCGGCACTACCTGAGCCCGAGTCCAATCCTGTTGCCGTTTCACGTCATCGGCGAGATCACGCGCAGTGTGGCGCTCGCGGTGCGCCTGTTCGGCAACATGATGAGCCTGGAGATGGCGGCACTGCTGGTGTTGCTGGTGGCCGGGTTCCTGGCGCCGGTGCCGATCCTGGCGTTGCATATTGTCGAGGCACTGGTCCAGGCCTACATCTTCGGCATGCTGGCGTTGATCTACGTGGCCGGCGGCATCCAATCGCAGCAGCTCAAAGTTAAAAAAACAGGAGGATAAACAAATGACGGACATGTCCTGGTTTGCGCTGGCGTCGACCGTGGCGTCGGTGCTCGGCATTGCGGTGGGGGTGATATTGCCGGCGTTCGCGATGGGCCGCGCAATCAGCAGCGCGCTCGACGCGCTGGCACGCCAGCCGGAGGCCGAGCGCGCCATCACGCGCACCCTGTTCATCGGGCTGGCGATGATCGAATCGCTGGCGATCTACGTGCTGGTGATCGTACTGATCGTGCTGTTCCGCAATCCGCTGCTCGAGTACCTGTTGCCGAAATGAGGGGGCCCAGGCAGGGGAGAACGCCACGGTGGAGTTGAACTGGACGACGCTGATCCTCGAGATCGTCAACTTCCTGATTCTGGTCTGGATCCTCAAGCACTTTCTCTACCGGCCCGTGCTACGGGTGATCGAGGAGCGGCGCGCCGGCATCGCGGCCGCGCTCGACGAGGCGAAACAGCGTCAGGACGAGGCCGAGCAACTGCGCAGCCAGTACGAGAACCGGCTCGCCGAGTGGCAGCAGGACAGGCAGCAGGCGCGCGAGGCGCTGCAGCGCGAGATCCAACAGCAGCGCAGCCGGGCGCTGGAGGAGCAGAAGCAGAGCCTGGATGCCGAGCGCGAGAAAGCGCGCGTGATCGAGCAGCGGCGTGCGCACGAGCTCGAGGAGGGCCGGGAGCGGGCGGCCCTCGCGCTCGGTGCGCGCTTTGCATCGCGCCTGCTCGAGGGGCTGTCCGGACCGGAGCTCGAGGGACGCATCCTGGAGATGGTTTGCCAGGCGCTCGGCCACCTGCCGGAGGAACAACAGGCGGCACTGCGCCGTGCGCTCGCGAACGGCGGCTCGGCCGTGCGGATCGAGAGCGCGCACGCGTTGGACGAGGGCCAACGGCAACGGCTGGTGCAGGCGCTGCAGGGACTGCTTGGCAGCGGGGTGCTGTGCACGTTTGAAGAGCGGCCCGAACTGATCGCGGGCCTGCGCCTGTCTGTGGGCGACTGGTCGCTCGGCCTGAACCTGCGCGACGAACTCGAAGGCTTCGCGGACCAGGCGCATGCACTCGGCTGAGACGAACGACGACAGCCCTCTGACCCGCCAGGCGCGCTGGGTCGACGATTACCGACTGGGCCTGCGCGTCACCCAGCTCGGCAGCGTCAGCGCGGTCGGCGACGGCATCGCCTGGGTCACCGGGCTGCCGTCCGCGGCGATCGACGACATCCTGCACTTCGGGGACGGCAGCATCGCGCTGGTGTTCGACCTCACCCCGGACAGGATCGGCGCCGTGCTGCTCGTGCAGACCCCGACGCTGACCGCCGGCACCGCCGCGGCCGTAGCACGAGAGACACTCAGTGTCCCGGTCGGCGACGAGCTGCAAGGGCGCGTGGTGGACCCGCTCGGCATGCCGCTGGACGGGCGGCCGGCACCAGCAGCGACGAATCGCCAGCGTCTGGAGACCCGGTCCCCGCCGATCACGGCGCGCGATTTCGTCAATGCCCCGCTATACACCGGGATCAAGATACTCGATAGCCTGATCCCGATCGGCAAGGGACAGCGGCAGCTGATCATCGGCGACGAGGGCCTCGGGCGCAGTGCGATTGCGCTCGACGCGGTGATCAATCAGCGCGGCAAGGACGTCGACTGCATCTATGTGCTCATCGGGCAGAAGCGCTCGACCGTGGTCGGGACGCTGGAGCTGCTGCGGCGCTACGGCGCGCTCGACTACACGACCGTGGTGGTCGCCGAGGCGAGCGCGCTGCCCGGGCTGCAGCACCTGGCACCGTTTGCCGGCTGTGCGATCGCCGAATACTGGATGCAGCGCGGGCGCGACACCCTGGTGGTCTACGACGACCTCTCGACGCATGCCCGCACCTACCGCGAGCTGTCGCTGCTGCTGCGCCGCCCGCCTGGACGCGAGGCCTATCCAGGCGACGTCTTCTCGGTGCACGCCAAGCTGCTCGAGCGCTCGACCTGTCTGAACGCCGCCTCGGGCGGCGGCACTATGACCGCGCTGCCGATCGTCGAGACCACCCAGGGTGAGATTGCCGCCTACATCCCCACCAACCTGATATCGATCACCGACGGTCAGGTCTATCTGGACACCGGCCTGTTCGACGCGGGTTTCCGCCCGGCCATCGACATCGGCCGGTCTGTGTCACGTATCGGTGGCGCCGCGCAGCACCCGCGCATCAAGGCTGAGGCCGGGCGCATGAAGCTCGACTACCTGCAATTCCTCGAGCTCGAGGTGTTCACCCGATTCGGCACGCGCCTCGAGGCGACCATGGAAAAGGCAATCCGGCGCGGGCAGCTGCTTCGCGAGCTGCTCAAACAGGACCGGCTGGCCCCGCTGCCGGTAGAGTTTCAACTGGCCTGGCTGATCGCCTTCAACGAGGAATTGTTCGATGTCGCCGCCCTCGAACAGGCCGCCGCAGGGATGACGGCGCTGCAGCAGCACCTCGGCGCATCCACCCTGACCCTCGACAGCCCACGTGAGGATTGGGTGGCGGCGCTGTCCGACTGGCTGGCGGTTAGCGCGCAGGCCCAGCGATGACGCAGCGCCGTCAGCTACAGGACCGTCTGGTCCGCCTCGGCGAGAGCGGCGAAATCATCCGCAGCATGAAGAATCTGGCCTTCATGGAGACGCGCAAGCTGGATCGCTTGATCGAGCACCTGCGCGGGGTGGTGCGGCAGATCGACGCAGTCGCCGCGGATTTTCTCGCCTTCCACCCCGAGATGCTGCCGGCCGCATCGCCGTCGTATCGGGTCTATCTCGCGGTCGGTTCGCGGCGCGGTTTCTGCGGTGACTTCAACGAACGGCTGGCGGCTCGCCTGCAACGCGAGCTGGCGGAGACCGATGCCGCGCAGGCGGGCGTGATCGCGGTGGGCCACAAGCTGTGCCTGCGCATCGAGGCCGACCCCGCCCTGGAGGCGCAGCTGGCGGGCGCCGACGTCGCCGAAGAGATCCCGTCGGTGCTGCGGGCGATCGTCGGCGAACTCGACAGACAGCGCAAGCGGCACGGGGCGCTGGCCCTGAGCGTGCTGTACCACCGGGCCGCGGCGCCCGCGCCGCTGCTCGAGCCGCTGCTGCCGCCGTTCGAGGCGCACCGCGGTCAATCCCCACCGCCGGGTTTCGCTCCGCTGCTCAACCTGGCCCCGCGCGACTTCCTGCTCGAGCTGGGGGAGCAATACCTGTTCGTCGCGCTACACGCGATGCTGTGCGAGTCACTGCTCGCGGAAAGCGAGCGCCGCGTGCGCCATCTCGACGGGGCGGTGCGCCATCTCGAGGAACAGCTTGCGACGCTGCAGCGCCGCGTCCAGACGCTGCGTCAGGAGGAGATCATCGAGGAGATCGAGGTCATCCTGCTGAATGCGGCGCAGTTCGACGAGGCGGACCCGGCACCCGGTCACGGTCCCGATCCCGTCAGGGGGCCCTGACCACATCGAAGGGGTCGGAGGTAGAAAAGAACGGTTCGTAGGCAAAAAGGGGTCGGTGACAACTGCGAATCAATCACATTCCGGTAACGGCCCGGCAGACCGACGCCCGCGCAGGGTACCAAGCATCCGGACAAACAAGGCCATCGTTCCTACCCCATGCATTGCTGGCGCAACTGGACCAATGGTAGTGACCCGGATGTTCCACCATGCCGGTCGCAACCGGATTCAACTCCACGTATCGACAACAGGCCAACAGATACTGCTCCGCAGACACCAGGCTCGCCTTGTGCCGGCTTTCCCATAATGTGCCGCAGCGCCGGTAGCTCTTGTTGACGTATTGCACATAGCGCCGCCCCAACGACTGCATGACGCGCGGCACGCCTTCCGCTGTCCGGGGGATCATTCACAGAAGGACGTGATTCGTTATCAGGACATAGGCATGCGGGCCCACCTTATGGCATCGACATGCCTCCCCGAGGGCGGCCAGATAGAACCGGAAACCATCATCGGCGAAGAAGCAGGCGTGGCGGTTGTCTCGCGCTGCACCACATGGCGAGGCATGCCCGCCAGGTAGATCCTTGGTTTGCGAGGCATAGCGATCTCCTTCCGCTGGGGTGTCCGTCCTGGACTGCCCGCCAATTGTATTTTTCTTTCGCGTTACGGGGGACACGCAGGCGCCTATCGAGAATGGGACGCGTTTGTCACTGATAATCCTCTAGCCGCCTCCTCAAGTAGGTGGTAT
>JASFJQ010000176.1:0-5331 GCA_050121305.1 Chromatiaceae bacterium | reverse complement strand
GGAGCCTGCGCGGTAGAAATACCCGTAGCGAAAAAGTGGCACGGCGACGACAGTTTTCTGTTCTTTTGAGGCGCGTAGTGGGCACTACGCAACGAAAAACAACAGAAAAATGGAACGCCGTGGCGCTTTTGCAGTAGGGATACTTTCTATCGCGCAGACTCCTAGGGCTCGCCGATACGGATCACGATGCCGTCGAACCCGTTCTCGGCCAGGCGCTGGCGCGCCTTGTTGAGCGCCTGTGTGTCACGATAGGGCCCCGAGCGCACTCGGTAGCGCGTCTCCTGTGCATTGATCCTGGCGCGTTCCACCTGGGCCTCGAAGCCAAGCAGCGCGAGCTGCGCCTTGAGCCGATCGGCGTCTTCATTGCGGCGGAATGACCCCACCTGAAGCAGATAAGTCGCGGCCCGCGTGGCCGCAGGGACCGGCGCGGCGGTCGGCGCTTGCTCGAGCTCCTCGTCGGGTACGACCACCTCCATCTCGGGCAGCATGTTGTAGAAATCAAAGCGCGGTTTCGGCGGCGGCACCTCCGAGCGGGCCGCCGCTGTTGGCTTTCCCTGCGGTGGGCGATCCGGCTGCGCACCGACCCACTGGGCCTCCGTATCCGTCGATTGGCCTTTTAACCAGACCAGGCCAACAATGAAACCGCCCAACAGCAGGCCCGTGAACAACCAAAGCCAGCCGGGCAGCGGCTTTTTGGGCGGCTTTTTCTGGGCGCGGTGTTTGTAATCTCGGGGCACGACTGCTTATGTCCCTACTGCAGAAACGTCAACTGTGAACCTATTCGTCGCTCAACCCGCGAACGGCGAGGCCTGTGTCACATCTGCTCCGGCGCCGATACGCCCAGCAGGTTGAGGCCGTTGCGCAGCACCTCCCGGACCGCAAGGATCAGCTTGATCCGGGCGTCACGCAATACTGGGTCGTCGACCAGAAACTGGTGGGCGTTGTAGTAGGTGTGAAACTCGTTCGCCAACTCGCGCAGATAGTGGGTCAGCTGGTGCGGCTCCTCCTGAGTCGCGGCCGCCTCGACCACCTCCGGATAGCGTGACAGCGTCTTGAGCAGATCCAGTTCATGTGTCTCACTCAGGCGCTCCAGGCTGACCATGCCCTCGCTGGGCTCGATGTCGATCAGCCTCTCGGCGGCTTGGCGCAGTACCGCATGGATGCGCGCGTGGGCATACTGCACATAGTAGACAGGATTATCGCTCGACTGGGACTTGGCCAGATCGAGATCGAAATCCATATGCTGCTCGCATTTGCGCATCACATAAAAGAAACGCGCGGCATCACGACCGACCTCTTTACGCAGTTCGCGCAGGGTCACGAAGTCGCCCGAGCGGGTCGACATCTGGGCCTTTTGCCCGCCGCGGTACAGGATCGCAAACTGCACCAGCAACACATCGAGGCGCGACGGATCGTCGCCTAAGGCCTGCAGCGCCGCCTTGACCCGCGGCACATAGCCGTGATGATCCGCACCCCAGACGTCGATCACGCGATCGAAGCCGCGCTCGAGCTTGTCCATATGGTAGGCGATGTCGGAGGCGAAATAGGTCGTCTGCCCGTTCTCGCGCACGACGACCCGGTCCTTTGCGTCGCCGAAAGCGGTCGAACGAAACCACCAGGCACCGGCCTTCTCGTACAGATGACCCGCATCGCGCAGACGGTCGATCACTTTGTTGACGGCGCCCGACTCGACCAGGGAGCGTTCCGAGTACCACTCCTGGTAGTCGACACCGAACAGATGCAAATCGTCGCGGATATCGTCAAGAATTACGTTGAGACCCAATTCGAAGACGAAACGATAGCGATTGTCGCCGAGTAACTGCTTGGCCTTTGCGATCAGGCCGTCGATATGGGCCTCCTTGTCGCCGCCCGCCGACTCGTCTAACGGCACGCCGTCGAACACCGCCTCGGCCGCCTGCCGATAGTCATCGGCGTGGTCGCGATGCAAGGTCGCCGCGATATCCCAGACGTAGTCGCCGCGGTAGCCGTTGCTCGGAAAATCCAGCGCCTCGCCGCACAGCTCCAGGTAACGCAGCCAAACCGAGGTCGCCAGGATGTCCATCTGCCGGCCGGCATCGTTGACGTAGTACTCGCGGTGCACCTCAAAGCCGACCGCCTCCAGCAGGTCGGCGACTACCGCGCCATAGGCCGCGCCACGGCCGTGACCGACATGCAGCGGTCCCGTCGGATTGGCCGAGACGAACTCGACCTGGACGCGCTTGCCGGTACCGATCCGGCCCCGCCCGAAGGCATGCCCCTGACGCAGGATCTCGGGTATCAATGCGTGGTACGCATTGTCTGCGAGCCGGAAATTGATGAATCCGGGGCCGGCGATCTCCACTCCAGCCACTTCGGCAGACACCGGCAACCGCTCTACCAGTTTCGCCGCGAGATCGCGTGGCGGCATCTTGGCCGCCTTGCTGTTGGCCATCGCCACATTGGTGGCGAAATCACCGTGGCTGGCATCACGCGCCCGTTCGATCACCGGCGCCTTGACCACATCGGCATCGAGCAATCCGTCCACGACGAGTTGGTCCAGGGCCTTTGCGACCAGGTTTGCAATATGCGATTTCATGACCAGAAAGCCGTGCGAATATAGCCTGGGAAGGATAACAGGAATGGCTGAAACACGGGCATAGCCTGCATAGCTCAGCGTTTTTCGTCACGCGGCCGCCGAGACGCCGCTATGGCGGGGTCCACACAACGGAAATCGGTGAAGGCGCGGTCGACACTTCGCCGATTCACCTGCATCGAGACCGTATCACCAGAAGCGAAACGGGTCGCACGCGGTGCGCCCGAAGGGCCGATGCCCGGGATGGCATCGGACAGCGCCCCGTCATAGCGCGCATATCGGGGGCCGCAGCAGGAAATCGGTGGCTATGCAGATTAGGGGTTCAGTACAGGTCGATCGGATCGACGTCGAGGCTCCAACGCACACGCCGGCTCCTGGGCAATGCGGCGATGAACGCCGGTAGGGCCTGTAACAGCGCATGCAGCGCATCGCGCTGCGCTGCCTGGATCAGCAGATGCGCCCGATGTCGACCGGCACGACGCACCATCGGGGCCGGGACCGGCCCCCACAGCTCGACCCCGGCAATCGCCCGGCGTCTCGCCCGTTCGGCCACGCCATCGAGAAACGACTCGGCATCGGCGAGTCGGGCCGCATCCGCGCGCAGCAACGCCTGGTGACTGAAGGGCGGCAGTCCGGCCGCCGCGCGCTCGCGCAGGGCCTGCTCGGCGAACGCCCGATAGCCGCGGCGCACCAACGTCTGCAATAGCGGGTGATCGGGATAGCGTGTCTGGATGAGCACCTGCCCCGAGCGATCACCGCGGCCGGCGCGCCCCGCAACCTGCACCAGCAGCTGCGCCATACGCTCGGTGCTGCGGAAGTCGGCACTGTACAGACCGCCATCGGCATCCACCACTCCGACCAGGGTGACGCGCGGAAAATGGTGTCCCTTGGCCAGCATCTGGGTACCGACCAACAGCGCCGCGCGCGCCTGATGCAGGCGCGCCAGCTGCCTCTCCAGGCTGCCCTTACGCGACGTCGCGTCGCGGTCGATCCGGATCAGAGGAATGTCAGCGAAGCGTTCGGTCAGAAATCCCTCCAGCTGCTCAGTACCCTGGCCCAGCGGGTGCAAATCTTCGGCATCGCAGGCTGGACAGGCGAGTGGTACGCGGCGCTGCGACCCACAGTGATGACAACACAGCAGACCGCTGGCCTTGTGCAGCGTCTGGCGCGCATCACAGTGTGGACAGTCCGACAGCCAGCCGCAGCTGAAACAGCTGAGCACGGGCGCATAGCCGCGCCGATTGAGAAACAGCATTACCTGCTCATCCGCGCCCAGCACCGCCGCGACCCGGTCGAGCAGCGGCTGCGACATCCCCGCACGTAGCGGCTGGTCGCGGGTGTCTAACAGATCGATCCGCGGGCTCTGCGCGCCCCCTGCGCGTCGGTCGAGGTGCAGCTGTCGGTAGCGACCCAGTTGCGCATTGCGCAGGCTCTCGAGCGACGGCGTGGCCGAACCCAGCACGACCGGGCAGTCGGACCGCTGCGCGCGCACCACCGCCAAGTCGCGCGCCGAATAGCGGAAGCCCTCCGTCTGTTTGAACGAGGGGTCGTGCTCCTCGTCCACGACCACCAGACCGAGGTCCGCCAGCGGGGTGAATATCGCGGAACGGGTACCCAGTAACACCTGCGACAGCCCCAGACGCATGCGTTGCCAGGTCTGTTCGCGCTCACTTTCGGTGAGGCCGGAGTGCAACACGCGTACGGTGTCGCCGAGGCGCTCGCGAAAGCGCGCCAATAGCTGTGGCGTCAGCGATATCTCGGGCACCAGCACCAGGACCCCCTTGCCGCGCGCGAGTACCGCGGCGGCGAGCCGCAGGTATACCTCGGTCTTGCCACTCCCGGTCACACCATCCAGCAACGACACCGCGAACCGTCCGATGTCGCCCGACAGGATATCCAGCACCGCCAGCTGCTCGGGATTCAGGCGTGGACCCGCGTCGCGTCGGCTGATCACATCCGGCGCCGCCGGGAGTTCGAGCGGCTTGATCCAGCCCTTGCGGTACAGCGCGCGCAAGGTCGCGCCACTGTCGGGCAGTGCCGCGCGCAATACCGCCTGCGGTGCCTGAGCCGTGGGCAGCGCCGAAAACCAGCCAAGGATCTCGGCCTGGCGAGGCGCGCGACGCGCCAAGTCGTGCGGTGGCTGACGGCCCTCTGGCGTCAGTGCCCAAGCCGGCTCACCGGCGGGCAACATCTTGTCGGCCTTGCGCAGGCGTAGCGGCAGCGCGGCCGCGACCGTCTCACCGATCGGGTGATGATAGTAGGCAGCGGCCCAGGCAAGAAAAGCCAGGTCCTGCTGGCGCAGCAAGGGCTCGCGATCGAGCACGGCCTCGAGCGACTTTAGGCTGTCACTCGGGCAGTCGGTACGGTCGACAATCTCGACGACGACGCCGATCGGACGGGTGTGACCGAACGAGACGCGCACGCGACTGCCGATCGCGACCTCGACGGTCGCGGGGATCTGGTAGTCGAACAGGGAATGCAGCGGGGCAGCCACCGCCACCCGCGCGATGCGCACGCTCATCGGCAGACTCTAACAGAGCCCTCCCGTCGCGCCGGCCTCTTGGCCTCGATCCGGGCAGGCAGGAAATTCACAGAAGTTGTGGATAAGTCTGTGGAACAAGCCTGTGGATCTGCGCCAACACCGCGTCGGAGCGGGACCGTCGCCGGATTGGCCAAAAATTGATCAGCCGAAATTTAATTTTTAAAAACAAACATTTAATGAATTCCATTGGATTCTTATACACCTCGGCACCGCGGAT
>JASFJQ010000175.1:0-5349 GCA_050121305.1 Chromatiaceae bacterium | reverse complement strand
GTTGCGGGCGTCAATACCGATGGCGGTCAGGCCGCGGGTCTTCGTCGGTTGCACCGTTATGTCGCGCACCAAGGCGTCGAACAGGCTGACCGGCAGGTTGTCGATGCAATAAAACCCAACATCTTCAAGTACATGCAGGGCTATGCTCTTGCCGGAGCCCGATAGCCCCGTCACCAGTACCACCCGCGGTGGCTCGGTATCGTTACTGCGCTTGGACATGGCTGCGACGTTCGATCAGGCGATAATGACCCCCTGGAGACCACAAGTGTAGTGGTTAACGCAGGGCTTTACTGCCGGTCTGCTAAGTTTTGGTCCTGTATCGCCTGCTGTTGACGCTCGATGAGCACTTCGGCAGCATCGTAGCCCTTCAGGCGCAGCAGGTGATTGCGTACTGCGGACTCCACCAGCACGGCCAGATTACGGCCTGGCGCGACCGGTACGGTGACCTGAGGTATCGATACGCCAAGGACATCGCGATCGGCATGCGCGCCCGACAGCCGATCCATCCCGGAGATCTGTTCCGCTGACATGCGCTTAAGGTGCACGATCAGACGCAGGTACTTGCTGCGCTTTATCGCGCTGTCACCGAACATCGCGCGAATGTTCAGGATTCCGAGACCGCGCACCTCGAGGAACTCGCGCAATAGCGGCGGGCAGTTGCCGCTGATGATATCGGGTGCGATGCGGGTAAACTCTGGCGCGTCATCTGCCACCAATCGGCTGCCCCGGGTGATCAGATCCAACGCCAGTTCGCTCTTGCCGACCGCGGGGTCGCCGGTCAACAAGACACCCATGCCCAGCACTTCCAGGAAGACGCCATGCAGCGTGGTCTTTTCCGACAGGAACAATGAGGCGTAATACTGCAGATTGTCCAGGACCTGACTGTCCGGCAGCGGCGAGCGCATCAATGCGATGGAGGCGTCATCCGCCATGCCGGGAAGTTCCGCTGGACACTCGACGTCGTTGACCACGATGATCAACGCCGGCTCATCGTCGAGCAGCTGCTGCAGCGCCTGCAGGCGATTGGTCGGACGCAGACTATCGAGGTAGGCGAGTTCGGCAGGTCCGATCACCTGAACCCGGTTTGGATGTATGTAGTTCAGCGGCCCGGCGATGATGCCGCTGTTGATAGCGTTGTCGGCCGCCAGCAGCTTCCGGTCAGCGCCGGCTTGGCCGGCGACCCAGGTAAGCTGAAGGCGTTCGTGCAGAGCCTCGTACAGGTCCCGAACACGGATCCTATGAGGCATGGAGGGCGGTTTTTCCGGTCAGGATCGCCAGCGTTTCGCTGTCGTCCGCCGCGCGCAGCCGCTGGCGAAGCTCTGCTTCGTTGAACAGACTCGCCAGCCGGGCGAGAAGCTGAAGGTGTTCCTCAGTGGCTTCTTCGGGCACCAGCAGCGCAAACACCAGATCCACTGGTTGACCGTCGAGGGCATCGAAGTCGACTGCCGCGGAAAGGCGCAGAAAGGCGCCGCGACTGTCGCTGATGCCGGGCATGCGGGCGTGTGGCAGCGCCACCCCGCCCGCCAGCCCGGTACTACCCAGGCGCTCGCGTTCCAGCAGGCGCTCGAAGATCTGTTCGGCGCCGGGTTCTTCGTCACCGCCGGCCAGCAGTCGCGCGGCACTCTCCAGCACACGTTTCTTGCTGGACGCGGGGTCGGCAAGGCTGATGCTGCCGGATTCGAGTATGCCTGCGGGTAGCATGGGGGGTCGAACGTCTCAGCCGGCGGATTCGAGCGACTCTCGGTGGCCGTTGCCGCGGTGGCTTTTTAGCTTTTCCTTATGGCGAAGGACCTGCCGATCGAGTTTGTCGACTAGCGCATCGATGGCCGCGTACATATCGGCGTGCACTGCATCTGCGAAGACATCGGCTCCGGCGGCGTGCACGGTGGCCTCCGCCTTTTGATTGAGCTTTTCCACACTGAGGATGACATGCACATTGGTGACGTGATCGAAGTGACGCTCTAGGCGCGCGATCTTTTCGTCAACATAGGCCCGAAGCGGTTCGGTAATGTCGACATGGTGACCGGTCAGGTTCACTTGCATGGTTTTTCTCCTTGCGTTTGAGCGCTTCTAGGCCAAGCGCTTGCGTTCGTTCGACGGCGGGATCGCCATCGATTCACGATATTTGGCGACAGTCCTGCGTGCCACGTTTATACCCTGATCTGCCAGTATGGACGCGATTTTGTTGTCAGACAGGGGTTTATTCGGTTTTTCCGCGCCGATGAGTTTCTTGATCAAGGCACGGATCGCCGTCGCAGAGGCCTCACCACCGCTGGCGGTGCTGACGTGGCTGGAAAAGAAATACTTGAACTCAAACGTGCCGCGCGGGGTATACATGTACTTCTGCGTGGTCACACGGGAAATAGTCGATTCGTGCATCTCCAGCGCCTCAGCGATATCCCGCAACACCAGTGGTTTCATGGCCTCTTCTCCATATTCGAAGAAATTGCGCTGGAAGTCGACTATCCGGGACGCGACCCGCAACAGGGTATCGTTGCGACTCTGCAAGCTCTTGATGAACCATCGCGCCTCCTGCAGGTGGTTCTTCAGGGTCACGTTGTCCGCGCTATTGTCAGCCCGCCGGATCATGCCCGCATACTCGGAATTGACCCGTAATCGCGGGGCGGCTTCGGGATTCAGCTCGACGCGCCACTGATTGTTGCGCTTGTAGACGAATACGTCCGGTTCGATATAGCTCGGGGCCTCGCTGGCGATACTGGTGCCGGGGCGCGGATTCAGCGAACGGATCAGATGAATCACCGCCATCAGCTCATCGCTGTCCAGCTTTAGCCTGCGGCGCATCTGCGTCTCGTCCTGGCTCGCAAGCAGGTCGAAGTTGTCTGCGACCAGTTCTAGTGCCGCGTCGCGCCAGTCGAATCCCTCCGGCAGCTGGCGCAACTGGATCAGTAGACACTCGCGCAGATCGCGAGCGGCGACCCCAGGTGGGTCGAATGCCTGCACGCGGTGCAGCACCGCTTCGACTTCCTCGATCTCGATCTCGGGGTCGTCCATGCTAGCGACGATGTCTTCCAAAAGCGTCGTCAGGTAGCCATCGTCGCTGACACCGTCGAGTATTGCCTCGGCGATTGCAAGGTCACTCGGGCTGAACGGTGTGAGCTGCATCTGCCAGACCAGATGATCACGCAGCGTCTCGCCCGTGCTCTGCTGGCTGAGAAAGTCGTGGCCGTCATCCCCGGCCGGGCCCGCACCGCTGGCCGGCATGACGCTGTCGTAGATGTCGTCCCAGACGGTATCGACCGGCAGGTCGTTCGGCATGCTGTCCGCCTCGATCTTTATCTCGGTCTCGTTATTGGGGTCGTTGAGCGACTGCTCAGATGAGGCGCCGTTCGGCTGTTCGTCCGACCCCCCCTTGTCGCTCGCGTCCTCCTCGCGCCGGGAGCCCTCTTCCTCGGTCTCCAGCATCAGATTGGAGTCTAACGCCTCTTGGATCTCTTGTTTGAGGTCCAGCGTCGACAGCTGCAGCAGCTTGATTGCCTGCTGCAGCTGGGGTGTCATCGTCAGGTGTTGGCCCAGTCGAAGCTGGATCGTGGGCTTCATGCGCTTACTTCTGGTACGAAAATTGTTTACGTTTCTCTTGGGTCCATTCTAGCGCAACTGAGGCGGGTTAAAGCGAGACAGACGGTCATCTGTGTCGAACTCGTCAATGCGCCGCAGCCCGTCCGCCCGAGGCGCCCGCCGAAGCGCGTCTCAGAGTCTGAAGTGTTCGCCGAGATAGACCGCGCGGACGTCCGGGTTGGCCAGGATTTCCTCGGGCGAACCCAGGGCCAGTACTGCGCCCTCATTGATGATGTAGGCACGCGCGCAGATCCCGAGTGTCTCGCGAACGTTGTGATCGGTGATGAGAACGCCGATCCCACGCTCGGCCAGCTGCGTGACGATACGCTGAATATCGACCACCGAGATGGGGTCGATCCCGGCAAAGGGCTCATCGAGCAGGATGAATCGGGGTTGGGCGGCCAGTGCGCGGGCGATCTCCAGGCGCCGGCGTTCGCCGCCGGAAAGGCTGATGGCCTGGTTGTCGCGCAGATGACGGATACCGAATTCATGCAGCAGTTCATCACAAAGGTTGTCGCGTTGCGCACGATCCATACCACGGCGCGTCTCCAGGATGGCGAGGATGTTCTGTGCCACCGTCAGACGCCGGAACACGGACGGCTCCTGCGCCAGATACCCCAAGCCGAGCCTGGCCCTGGCATGCATCGCCTTATCGGTCACATCTTGGTCACCGAGCAGCACGCGGCCCTTATCGGCGGGCACCAGACCGGCGATGATGTAAAAGCTGGTGGTCTTGCCTGCGCCGTTAGGTCCCAGCAGACCAACGACCTCGCCCTCGTTTAGATGCAGCGAGATCCCATTGACCACGGTGCGTCCACGATAGCTCTTGACCAGGTCTTCGGCGGCAAGGTGCGTCATCTTGGGCAGCCGGGTAGGGTTATTTGCCGGGCGCCTCAATCGAGATACGGACGCGCTGTTTGCCAGCGGCGGCGGCGCCGGCCTTGACTATCGAGCGCACCCGGTCGTAGACGATGCGGTCGCTGCGCATGCGGTCTTCACCCTTCACCAGCAGGGCATCGCCGTCCATGGTGAGACTCTCGCTGTCGACCTCGTACTCGACGTGACGCGCCTCACCCTCCACCGGCCCCTCGGCGGCCTGCTGTCTAAACTTCACCGGGCGGCCCTCGGCGACCACCTTGGTGGTCTTGCGATCGACTTGGTAGACGGTGACGATGTCGGCACGCAGGTGCATGGTGCCCTGACGCAGGTCGACATCGCCTTTATAGACGCTCACACCTCTGGCCTCGTCGATGTCAACGCTGTCGGCCACCAACTCGATCGGTTGTTCCTTGTCCGACTCCAATGCCCGGGTGGGCGGTCCGACCAGCAGCAGGACGAGCAGAAGACTAACGCGGAACATAATGGCCTTTCACCTGCGAGAGAAATTGGATGCGTGAGGGCGGACGTAACCAAGCCTGCATGCCCACCGCATCCAAGCGATCCGCGTTGCTGACTACCCTAACCTTTTCATCGGTTTCCGCATAGTCTTCGCGGGGCCTTACACGCAGTTCACGGGTCTGCATACGAATCGGCCGGGTGGTGCGGCCGGCAGCGCGCTCGATCAACACCTCGCCCTGCAGCAGAAGCACACTGCCGTCGGCGGATATTCGGGCCCGTTCGGCGTCGACCTCCCACGGTGGCGCATCTGCCTGGTACACAGTCAGTCGAGGCTGGTCCAGTTCGGTGGTTTCGTCGCTGCTGAAATGGTTCAGCCTCTGTGCGCGCAGACGATGGGCAGGCAGGCCGGCTGGCGTCATGCGCGTGACATCCAGT
>JASFJQ010000174.1:0-5352 GCA_050121305.1 Chromatiaceae bacterium | reverse complement strand
ATGGTTTTTCTCCAGCCGCAGACAGGCCGCCGCCAGCATGTCCTGTGCAAAAGGTGGATCGAGGAACACGATTCCGAACGGCGCGACTGGGGGCCTGGTCAGCAGAGAGAGGGCGTCGCGTTGAATCACCTCGGCCGCGGCCTGTTCGTCCAACAGTCTGATGTTTTCGCGCAGACGCTGTGCGGCTGCGCGATTCTGCTCGACCGCCAGCAGCGCGGAGGCGCCGCGGGACAGGGCCTCCAGACCGAGCGCCCCGCTGCCCGCGAAGAGATCCAGGCAGCGGGCACCGTGGATCTCGCTCTGCAGCCAATTGAACAGCGTCTCGCGCACCCGATCGGGCGTTGGGCGCAGCCCGCGGCCCGCGGAGAAACCCAAGCGGCGGCCACGGTGGCGGCCACCGATGATGCGGACCTGATTGGCGGTCGCGGGCAAACGTCAGCCGCTTCCGCCGACGATGACGGCGATGCCGCCGGGTGCGTTGATGCGGCGCGCAAAGGCATCGCGTACTTGCGCGACATCCACTGCGGCAAGCTTTCCCGGGAGCGTGTCGAGCCAGTCGAGCGGGTAGTCGTAAAAGCCCATCATCGCCAAGTACTCGACGATCTTGGCGTTACTGGCGATGCGCAGCGGGAAGCCGCCGATCAAGTTTTGTTTGGCCGCCTCGAGTTCCTTCTCGCTCGGCCCCTGTTCGACAAACCGTAACAGGGTCTGTCGCATGACCTGGAGCGCCTCGTCTGCCTGCTCGTTCTTGGTCTGGGCGACCATCAGGAAGGGGCCCTCGACGCGCATCGGGCTGAAGTAGCTGTACACGCTGTAGGAAAGCCCGCGCTTGTTGCGCACCTCCTCACCCAGGGTCGAGACCAGCGAGCCACCGCCGAGCACATGGTTGCCGACATACAGCGGGAAATAGTCGGGGTCATGGCGGGCCATGCCGCTCTGGCCGACGTAGATATGGGTCTGCGTGGAGGGAAAGGATTCGCGCAGCTCACTGCCGCTGACCGCCGGTGGTGCCGGCAGTTTCGGGGCGTGCTGGCCGACCGGCAGACGACGCGTGACCCGCTCCGCAATCTCCTCGGCAGCCTGCCGGTCCACGTCACCGACGATGGCGACGACCGCGTTGGCGGCGGCATAGTAGCGCCGATGGAAGCGTTCCAGGTCGTCCCGACTGATCGCCGCCAGGGATGCCTCCGTCCCGATCGGCGGATGGGCGTAGGGGTGGTCGCCATAAAGGGTCTCGAAGAAGCGCTGTTTCGCCACCGTCGATGGTGACTGCAGACTTCGCCGGACTGCAATCTGCATCTGCTGACGGACGCGCTCGATCGCGTCCGCATCGAAGCGCGGCTCGGCGAGGACGGCCGCGGCGCTATCCAGCGCGATCTCCAGGACCTCGGGCTCCGTCAGGCTGCGCAGATTCACCCAGGCCATGTCGCGCAACGACCCACTGCCCAACTGGATGGCCCGCTCCTCCAGGCGCAGGGCCAGGTCATCGGCATCCCATTCGCCGGCGCCCTCAGTGAGCATCGCGCTGGTGAATCCCGCCAGTCCCGGCAGGCCGCCGTCGCGCGCACTGCCGGCATCGAGGACGACACGCACGTCCACCATGGGCAGATCGGGGGCGTTGACGAACATGACCTTGGTACCGCGGCTGGTCTGCCAGGACTCTACCGTCGGGCCCGCATGCGCGGCGGCGACCAGCAACAGCAGCGCCATCATCATCCAGTGCTTAACCCCCATGGCGACCTCCCTCGACGGCGACCGTTGGACGCGGCGCCTGCTGCTCCATCGGCAGCGGCGTCAAGGTAGCGACCGTGAGATTCTCGTCGACCAGGTAGCGCTGTGCCACGGTGCGCACCTGTTCGGGCGTCACCGCCTTGAGCGCCTCGATCTCGCCCTCCAACAGGCGCCAGTCCAGACCGATGGTCTCCAGCATGCCGATCTCCATCGCCTGGGCAAACAGTGAGTCTGCCTGGAACACCTTGCTGGCGATCGCGTTGGTGACGACACGCTCCAGTTCGTCCTGATCGATCAATTCGGTGCGCAGGCGCGCTACCGCCGCGCGCAGCGCCGCCTCGACCTCGGCGATACTGTGTCCGTCGCGCGGCGTGCCGTCGAGCAACAGCATGCCCGGCAGGCGGCTGTAGGTGTCGTAATCCGCCCCGGCCGACGCCGCGATGCCCTTGCCGCGCACCAGTTCACGGGCCAGACGTGCGCTGTCGCCCCCATCGAGCACGCTCGACAACACGTACAGCGCATGCGGCTCCCAAGGCTCTTCGGCATGCCCCACCACGGGTGTCTTGTAGCCCATCAGCAGGTAGGGTTGACGCGCCGGCACCTTGACCTCCACGCGGGTCTCACCCCGCTGCGGCGGCTCGGCGGGTACCTTTTGCTCACCGAGATCACTGGCGGGCAATGGGCCGAAGTGCCGGTTCGCCATTTCGAATACAGCCTCTGGCTGCACATCGCCGACCACCACCAGGATGGCGTTGTTGGGGGCATACCAGCGACGGTACCAATCCGCGAGGTCCTCGAGCGACATCTGCTCGAGGTCGTTCATCCAGCCGATAATCGGGGTCTGGTACGGCGAAGCGCGCCATGCCACGGCGTTGAACTGCTCGTATACCTTGCCGCTGGGCTTGTCTTCGGTCCGCAGACGCCTCTCCTCCTTGACCACCTCGATCTCTTTCGCGAACTCTGCGTCATCGAGCAGCAGATTGCGCATGCGGTCCGCCTCGAGTTCGAGGGCCTTGTCCAGGTGCTCGGCCGCGAGGGTCTCGAAATACGCGGTGTAGTCTCGGCCGGTAAAGGCGTTCTCGGTGCCACCGAGCGCCGAGATGGTTTTTGAGAACTCGCCGGGGCCGACGTCCTTGGTGCCCTTGAACATCATGTGCTCCAGCGCGTGCGAGATACCGGTGATCCCATCCGGCTCGTAGCTGGCGCCAACGCGATACCAGACCTGCGACACAACGACCGGGGCGCGGTGGTCCGGTTTGACGATGACCTTCATCCCGTTGTCGAGCTGAAATTCGCTAATCTTGGCTGCGGCGGGCAGCGCGACCAGCAAGAGGACTGCCAGGCAGGTCCGAACGCACAACATCTTCAAGTTGACTTCTCCCGGGTGTGGTGGGGGCGCGTCGAATGGTACGATGCGGCCCAACTCACGCGTGTTGCGATCGATGGCGTGGATTCTTGCAACAAGACCCGCCGCCATCAACCATGTTCCGGATCTGGATCCAGGCCCAATTGACCGGCGTGCTTCATAAACAGTTCCCTCGGCGATACCAACATGTTCGGATTCCGTAAGAAACATTCTCAGGATGCCCCGGCACAGCAAGATCCGGCGCAGAAGCGGGGCCTGTTCAAGCGGCTGCGGGCCGGCCTGGCGCGAACCCGCGCCGGCCTCAGCGACGCGCTGGGCGACCTTCTGACTGGACGTCGGCAGATCGACGACGAGCTCCTGGAGGAGATCGAGACCCTGCTACTCACCGCCGATGTCGGCGTGAACGCCACCCGGCGGATCATCGATGACTTGACCGCCCGGGTGCGCCGCAAGGAGCTGGCCGATCCTGAGGCCCTCGGCGCCGCATTGCGGGAGCGACTGACGGAGATACTGCACGGCAGCGAGGCACCCTTCGCGGAGCCCGCCGCCGGCCGACCGCTGGTGATCCTGATGGTGGGTATCAACGGTGCCGGGAAGACCACCACCATCGGGAAACTGGCGCGCCGCCTCAAGCAGGAAGGCAACAGCGTCATGCTCGCCGCCGGCGATACCTTTCGCGCAGCGGCGGTCGAGCAGTTGCAGGCCTGGGGGGAGCGCAACGACATCCCGGTGGTCTCACAGGCGAACGGCGCCGATGCGGCCTCTGTGATCTACGATGCGCTGGAGGCGGCGACCGCGCGCGCTGTGGATGTACTGATTGCGGACACGGCCGGTCGTCTGCATACCAAGAGCAACCTGATGGACGAGTTGAGCAAGATCAGCCGTGTAGTCCGAAAGATCGATCCGCAGGCCCCGCACGAGGTAATGCTCGTCGTCGACGCCGGCACCGGCCAGAACGCCCTCAACCAGGCGCTGGAGTTTCACCAGGCGGTCGGCCTGACCGGGATCATCCTGACCAAGCTGGACGGCACCGCCAAGGGGGGTATCATTTTCGCGATCGCCGACCGCCTGGGTGTGCCGATCCGCTTCATCGGCGTCGGCGAGGCCATCGAGGATCTGCGCCCTTTCGACGCCGATGAGTTCGTCAACGCGCTGTTCGGTTAGGATCGCCGCGTTGTACGACGGCGCGCCTGATGCCGTCCGGCCGGGCTGCCCGCCCGGGCCGGGAACCCGGTGATCCGCTTCGACAATGTCGCCAAGCGTTACCCGAACGGCCATGAGGGCCTGTCGGGCGTCAGCCTGCACCTGGAGCCCGGCGAGATGGCCTTCGTCACCGGCCATTCCGGTGCCGGCAAGAGCACGCTGCTGCGACTGATCGGCCTGCTCGAGCGGGCGACGCGCGGCCAGGTCTGGGTCAACGGGCGCAATCTGAACAAGCTGAAGCCGCGCGACATCCCCTATCACCGGCGCGAGGTCGGGATGATCTTTCAGGATCACCGCCTGCTCGACGACCGTACGGTATCCGATAACGTCGCCCTGCCCCTGGTCGTGGCCGGTATGGGGCATGCCGAGGTCAGGCGCCGGGTGCGCGCCGCGTTGGACAAGGTCGGGCTGTTGAAAAAGGAGAAGGTGTTCCCGATCACGCTGTCGGGCGGCGAACAGCAGCGGGTCGGGATCGCGCGTGCGCTGGTCAGCAAACCCCCGGTGCTGCTGGCCGATGAACCGACCGGCAATCTCGACCCCGAGTTGTCGCGCGAGATCATGGAGCTGTTCCTGCAGTTCAACCAGGTCGGCGTCACCCTGCTGATCGCGACCCATGACGTCGACCTGGTCGATCGGCTCGGACGGCGCATTGTCAATCTGCGCCACGGGCGGGTGGCGAGTGACACCGTGAGAGCATATGGATGACGCGGCAGCGCAGATCACCGAAGTTCAGGCGTAACCGCAACCCCGTTACCTGGCTGCTGCGTCATGCGCAGATGTCGCTCTCATCGCTCGGCCGGTTGAGCCGCAGCCCGCTGAGCACCCTGATGACCGCGGCAGTGATCGGCATTGCGCTGGCGCTGCCCAGCGGCCTGCATCTACTGGTCGACAATGTGCGTCAGCTGAGCGATGGCTGGGACGGCTCGGCCAGCCTGTCGTTGTTCCTCAGCGAAGCGGTCAGCGACGAACAGGCGGAGGCCGTGAGGCGCCAGGTCGACCGGCGTGACGATGTCGCCGAGACCCGGCTCATCGATCGTGACCAGGCACTGGCG
>JASFJQ010000173.1:0-5354 GCA_050121305.1 Chromatiaceae bacterium | reverse complement strand
AACACCGCGGTCCCGGGCAAGAAATGGTTGAGCGGCTTCTTCTCGACCGGGTCGACACAGAACCCGCTGGAGCGACCGTAGGTCGTGGACACCATCTGATCGCCCTGCCGGGCGCGCACGAAGCACAGGCCCCGCTGGCCCTCCTTGAGATGGCAGTAGCGCGGGCACAGATCGCACTGAATGCGCCCGTCATCCCGCAGGTGCCAATAGCGTCCCGGTACAGTGTCTTTGATCACGGACAAACTCCCGCCTTGATTTCTAAAGCCGTTTGACCCATTTAACCTATAGACCCCTGACACGCAGGCAGCCATGATGCACATCAAGCCCCCGGCCGTCGCCGGGTTCTTCTACCCCGATTCCGCACAGGTCTTGCGCGACACCGTACAGGGGTTCGTGCGCGACGCGCACGCCGAGAGCACCGAGCGCCCGCGTGCGCTAATCGCGCCGCACGCGGGTTATCAGTACTCGGGCCCGATTGCGGCCAGCGCCTACGCGACCCTGGCACCCTGGGCCGACGGCATCCGACGGGTGGCTGTACTCGCGCCCTCGCATCGCGTGCCGTTTCGCGGCATTGCGACCAGCAGTGCCGATCTATTCCGCACCCCGCTGGGCGATATCGCGGTCGACCGGGTGGCGGTCAACCGCCTGCAAGAGATGCCGGCGGTGCATATGCTGGATGCGGCATTCGCCGAGGAGCATGCGCTCGAGGTGCAGCTGCCCTTCCTGCAGGCCGTGCTGCCCGATTTCACGCTGGTGCCGCTGATCGTCGGCGACGCCGACAGTGACGACGTCAGCGCCGTGATTGAGGCCTTGGAGTCCGAGGAGACATTGATCGTAGTCAGCTCCGACCTCAGCCACTACCATGATTATCGTAGCTGCCAGCAGCGCGACCGCGAGACCACGCAGCGGATCGAGGCTATGCAGCCAGCGCAGATCGGCCCGCATGACGCCTGTGGCGCCTTCCCCATCCGCGGCCTGTTGAAGACGGCGCGGCGTCACGGCTGGCGCGTGCGCACCCTGGATCTGCGCAACTCGGGCGACACCGCGGGCGACAAATCGCGGGTGGTCGGCTATGGCGCCTACGAGTTCTACTGAACAGGGGCTGGCGCCCGCGCAGCGGCTGGCCTTGCTCGGCGTGGCGCGCCGATCGATCGAACACGGACTCGCGAATGGGCAGCGGCTGACGGTCACTGCGTCCGATTTCGACCCGGAACTCCAGGCCGTGGGTGCGAGCTTTGTCACGCTGCACAGCCACGGCCAGCTGCGCGGCTGCATCGGGCATCTCCACGCGGTGCAGCCGCTGGTCGTGGACGTGGCCGAGAACGCGTTCGCCGCGGCCTTTCGCGATCCGCGATTTTCGCCCCTGACCCCTCAGGAGTGGCCCGAGGTCCAGGTCGATCTGTCGATTCTGACCGCGCCCGAGCCGCTGCAGTTCAGCGACGAGGCCGACCTGGTTCGCCAAATCCGCCCGGGTGAGGACGGCCTGATCCTGGAGGATGGGCCGCACCGGGGGACCTTTCTGCCCTCGGTCTGGGAGAGCCTGCCGGATCCGGCAGAGTTCTTGAGGCAGCTCAAGCACAAGGCGGGGCTCGCCGCGGACCACTGGTCGGATCGGGTCAGGGTCTTTCGCTATCGCACCGAGAGTTTTGGCGACGTCGATATGGCATGAGGCGGCAGCATGCGCGCCTGGTATCGGCTCAGGCACCGCGCAGCCGACGATCCAGCCTCCAAGTAATCGTCATCGCGATCACTGCGCCGAAAAACGCCAAGGCAGTGTCCTTCTGGGCATCCCATTCGTCGCCCTGGGTGCCGAGATAGGCGGCACCGAGTTCCGGGCTCACGATCATCGCGACAATGCCCTCGAGGGCCTCATAAAAGCCGCTGAACCCCAGGACAGTGACCATTACCAGCAGGTATGACCAGCTGCGGCGCACGCCGGCCGCGCGCAGCAGGAGTTCCTGAAAGGGGTACGCGATCAGCAGCCCAAACGAGAAATGGACGATGCGGTCATAGTGGTTGCGCGACAGATCCAGGGCGTCCTGGAGCCAGAAACCGAACGGCGTCGCAGAATAAGTGTAGTGGGCGCCGACCAGGTGCAGGCTCAGGAAAAGGCCGAACAGACCGTACGACAGATTCGAGAACGCGAAGCGGCGGTAGGTGGCGATCAGTAGGGCCGCATAGATGAACACCAGCAGATTCTCCAACAACCAGTCGCGCCGATTGAGGGGATCGATCGCGGTAAGGATCCACAGGCCGATCAGCCAGAGCAACAGTCCCTGCAGAAAGCGATTGTTGCGGAATTCTCCGCCCATGGGTCGATGATCGATTGGATGCATGGGCACTAGAAAGCGATGGATCCGTTAGCTGATCGCCGACCTCACACCTGACTCAAGGCCACGCATGCCGCGCGCCTCAGCCCGGTCCACCGCCTTCGATGGCCTCCACGGGCCGCGGGGCGCAGCAGGAAATCGGTCAGACCTGCAGTTTAGCCGGTCCTGGCGACACTGTGCTTGGCCTGCTTTTGCGCATACATCAGCGCATCGGCGGCAGCCGTGAGTGCGTCGATATCGGGATGCTGTGCGGGATCGAAATCCACCGCACCCACGCTGTACCTGAGATCGTAGCCGCGATTATCGGCGATATTCTGCCGCTCGACCGCGGCGTCCAGCCGAGACAGGGCCTTGCGCAGATCTGCGGCTGTGCTGTCGGTGGCCAGCACGGCGAACTCGTCGCCGCCGAGACGCCCCAGGACATCAGAGTTGCGGAAGGTCTGTTGCAGCAGCTGCGCAAAGACGTTCAGTGCACGATCGCCCTCGGCGTGACCGAAGCGGTCGTTGATCGCCTTGAAGCCATCGAGATCAAAATACAGCAGTGCCGCCGGACGTTCGACTCGCCGACATAACTGCAGGGCATGCAGGGCGAGCGCCTGAAAACCGCGCCGGTTGGACAGGCGCGTGAGGTCATCCATGGTCGCCAGCTGTACCGCCGCGAGTTCCTCCTCCACCATGTGCGCCAGGTCGCGCAGCAGGTCGAGGTCGTCCGGGCTCAGTTGACGCGGCTGGCGATCGATCAGGCACAGCGTGCCGGGCCGACTACCCCCCGGCAGCGTCAGCGGGCAACCGGCATAGAATCGGATATGCGGATCGTCGGCGACCAGCGGGTTGTCGAAGAAGCGTTCATCCTCGCTGGCGTCGGGCACGATGAAGATCTCGTCGCCGAGCACCGCGTGGCCGCAGAAGGAGATGTCACGCGGCGTCTCACTGGCCTCCAGGCCCTGGCGCGACTTGAACCATTGGCGGTGGTCGTCGACCAGGCTGACCAGCGCAATCGGCACGCCGAAGAGTCGCTTCGCCAGGCGCGTCAGCCGATCGAAGCGCTCCTCCGGCAGGGTATCGAGGATACTCAGTGCCCGCAGCGCCTGCAGACGCTGTGCCTCATCGACAGGCTTTATCGGTTTTTGCATCTCTGTCAGTCCTGAACATGCACCGCTGGTCCGGGTGTCGGTGTAATCCGTCCGAGCCCGCAGGCGAATAGGGAACTACGGCATTGGTCGGCCGGAAGCCGAAGAACTTTAATTCTGGCCAACCGGCCGCGTTCGCGCAGCCGAAGCAAACCGCCACAGCGGGCCTATCGGGCCACACAGCAGGTAATCCGTCAGATAAGCGGGTTAGAATTCGCCCGCCCATCATGACGCCAATAAGGAGCGGCCCGAGGATGTGCGGCATCGCCGGTTGCATCATCAAACGCGGCGTACCCGAACCTGCGGCGCTGGCGCAGGCCGCCGCGCAGCTCCAGCACCGCGGACCGGACGACCAGGGCGTGCATATCGCGGGACCCGTAGGGCTTGGGCATACACGCCTGTCGGTCATCGACCTGGCCGGTGGTCATCAACCCATCTGCAGCCCTGATGGGCGCTATGCGCTGGTGGCAAACGGCGAGATCTACAACCACGTCGAGTTGCGCGCGGCGTTGCAGGGCCTGGGCTGCGTCTTCCAGACCGAATCGGATTCCGAGGCGATTCTGCACGCCTGGGACCGCTACGCCCTCGACGGCGTCCGGCAGCTGCACGGCATGTTTGCGTTCGCGCTGCACGACATGGCCGCGGGCGAGCTGGTCCTGGGTCGCGACCGTCTGGGCATCAAACCGCTGTTTTATGCCGTGCTCCCCGATCGGGTCGTCTTCGGGTCCGAGATCAAGGCCCTGCTGCCGCTGATGCCGGCGCGGCCAGGGATATGCCCCGAGGCACTGCTGCAGTTCCTGCAAAACCAGTTCAGCAGCGGCCGCGACACGGTCTTCACCGGTATCCAACGCCTGCTGCCGGGGGAGTGCCTAAGGATCGATTACGCGCTCAACACCTCGCTGTGCCGCTACTGGAGTGCGCTCAATATCAGGCCGCGAGCGATCGGCGAGGCCGAGGCCCTGGAGGAACTCGAGCCGCTGATGCAGCAGGTCACGCGTGAACATATGCGCTCCGATGTGCCCTTTGGCTTGTTTCTCTCCGGCGGGGTCGATTCCGCAATCCTGCTGGCGATGCTCAATGAACACATGCAGGGTCCGCTGCACACTTACTCGGTGGGCTTTGCGAACGCCCGCATGCAAGACGAACTCCGTCCGGCCGCGCGGATCGCGGCGCATTTCGACAGCCGCCACAAGGAACTGCGGCTCGGTCGCGAACAGATACTCGGGCGGCTGGTGCACAGCACCTGGGCCGGTGATGACCTGATGCGAGACTACGCGAACCTGCCGACCTCGCTGCTCGCAGAGCGCGCCGCGCAGGACGTCAAGGTGGTCTTCTCCGGCGAGGGGGGCGACGAGGGCTTTGCCGGCTATCGGCGCTACAGGCCCAATCTAGAGACACGCCTCAAGGCCCTGCTGCACCCGGGCAGCGGCGGCTTTCGAACGCGCGGTCAATGGCGCGGACGGCGTGCACAGCGGGTGTTCGGGCCGGGCCTGCAAGCAGCGGCCGGTGCGCGGCGCAAGCCCTTCATCGCCGCATGGCAGGCGGCACCCGAGGACTGGTCCTACCTGCAGAAGGCGCAGTACACGGACCTTACCACCGCGCTGCCCGATAACCTGCTGGTCAAGACCGACCGGATGCTGATGGGCTTTGGCCTGGAAGGTCGGGTCCCCTTCGTCGATCACCGGCTGGTGGAATTCGGTCTGAGCCTGCCCGATCACCTGAAACTGCGCGGCGGCCAGGGCAAGTGGCTGCTCAAGCGCTGGGCCGAACGGCGCCTGCCGAAGTCCCATCTGGACGGCCCAAAGCGCGGCTTCCATGTCCCGATCGGGGAATGGCTGCAGGGGTCGCTGTTGGACGGCCTGCGGCAGAAGCTGCCGGCCAACGCGGCGATCCG
>JASFJQ010000172.1:0-5375 GCA_050121305.1 Chromatiaceae bacterium | reverse complement strand
GAATGACAGCCTGTTCTATGTGGGTTTTGGAACGATTTGTCCTTCGCATCTCGGGCGATCCTTTTCAAACGATCACCCAAGCTGCTTGGCCCTATCGCCCCAAAATCCCACTTCCCGGTGAGATTTTCGGGCTAGTCGCTGCAGCTTGACACCCGGGTGCTCAAGCGCAGGCGTGAACGGATCAGGCGCGATAGGGCGTCGATTCCGAGGTTGAGCAGCGCCGTGACCAGCAACAGCAGCACAACCCTGTCCAGCCGGATGTCGGCAATTGCGCTGTCAATGTAGAAACCCAGCGTCGCGATGCCGAGCACGCCGAGGATAGCGGTCTCGCGCATGATGATCTCCCAGCGATAGAACAGGTAGGCGAGGAACTGGCCGTACATGCGCGGCACAATCTCGAAGGCATACCGGTTGATGCCAGTTGCGCTGTCGGGGCGCAGCCTTATTTCGTCGCTGTAGCGTCCGAGCAGATGGCCGATGATCGCACCATTGTGCAGTGCCAGCGCGACAATCGCTGGCAGCATCGACGGTCCCCACAGCTGCAGGAGGATGTAGACGAGGATGAACTCCGGCGTCGAGCGCATGATGACGAGAAACAGGTGCCCGATGCCGCGACCTAAGCGGCCGAAGAACTTGGTCGAGATAAGCGGGAAGAATGCCAGTGCCAGAAAGGCCGTCGCGACCAGCGCGATCTGGGTCAGCACGACGGTCGCGATGATCCCGGGCAGGGCCTGGTCGGTCAGCATCATCACCAACCAGTCGCCGAGCGCCGACCACGCCTGTGGGCCGAGCAGGTCGGCGTTGCGCAGCGGCGCGGGTACGATGTCCTCGGTCAGGAAGCGGACGACGTTGTCCCAGCGGATCTGCGACGTACCGCCGAGCAGGAAGGGCGCGACCACCAGGTAGAGACCGACCAGTTTCGGCTTCATCCACAGCCGCAGTGACGCGATGATCACGTAGAACATGATCAGCTGCGCCGCCGCCTCGGAGTAGTTGCCCTCGCTGAACGCCGTCTGCAGGTAGTAGCCAAGGGTTGGCAGGCCGACGAAGCCGAGCACGGCGCTTGAGCGCAGGCCACACTCGAAGCGGTAGAGCGTGTAGCTCTTGATGTGTGCCCAGGCATCGGGCAGTCGCACGTAGAAGAACGCCGAGATCGTTGATACGCCGGCGGGCAGGGCGTTCAATGCCGCGGCCGGTGTCTCGTCGAGCGTCTCGGCATAGACCTTGGCACAGATGCCGGCATAGGGGATCGCGATCGCGAGCACGCCGGTCAACGGCGACAGGCCGAACATCTGCAGGAAGATCAGCGCCCAGAACAGTTCGTGGATCGAGCGCGCGATCGCACAGGCCCAGCGCACCGGTCCGATGTGGAAGAACTGCGCGAGGATGATGCCGGTGAACGCGGCCAGCGCGACGCCTACCAGCGCGAAGGCGATCGTCTGCACCACTGCGGTACCGATCGACTCGACGGCGAAGAAGTCCGGCGTGATGACGCCAAGCAGCATTCGCTGCATCTCCGACCACGGATCGAGCGTCGAGATCGAGATATCGGCGAACGCCAGGCACACCGTCGCGATCGCAACGAATGCCGTACTGACCCTGACGGCGGCCGAGTAACGTGGGCGAATGCCGCCCGGCACGTCAGCGATGGTTCTCATCGCTGGTCTTGTACAGAAAGTCAAGGTCTTTCGCGGTCAGGCCGGTGCTCGGTCGATCGAGCGCGATGCCGCCGTTCTGCAGGCCGATGATGCGGGTCGCGTAACTCAGTGCGAGTTCGACGTCGTGCATCGCAAGTACGACGGTCTCGAAATGCTCGTGAAGTGCGTCGAGCACGTTGCGTGCCTGGTGACTGTCGACGGCCGAGACCGGTTCATCGCCGAGCACAAGGTCCCCGCCCTGGTGCAGCGCACGACAGACGCCGACGCGCTGTTGTTGCCCACCGGACAGCTCGCCAGCGCGCTCGAACAATTTTTCCTCGAGGCCGAGGCGTTCGACCAGCGGACGGATTGTGTCGATCTCGCACCGTCGTGGCCAGGCAAGGTTGAGGAGGTTGTACCAGGTCGAGTGCCGGTTCAGTCGACCCATGTAGATGTTGTGGAACACGCTGAGTGTCCCGACCAGACCGGGATTCTGCGGGACAAGGGCGGCCTGCTCGACCAGGCGTGCCTGGATCGCGGTCAGCAACGTGGATTTGCCGGCACCGCTCTCGCCGACCAGCGCGATGCGGTCACCCTCGTGGATGTCAATCGATATGTCGCGCAGCACCAGGCCTCGGTCGTAACCGAGGTCCTGGTTTACGAATTGCAGCAGCACTGCCGGTCAGTCGACCAGTTTGAGCTCGCGTGCGGTGTCGAGTATCGGCTGGAAGTCTGCGTTGGTGGCCGGGATGAAGCCCTTGCGGGGGAAAGAGGCCAGCAGGTCCGGGTCATCCATGTTCAACAGGGCCTGGCGTACCTTTTCCTTGAAGCCAGCCCCCCAGCGCTGATCTACATCGCCGCGGATAGTCCACTGGTAGTCGGGATAGCCGGGTGTCTTCCAGATAACAGAGAGTTTGTTCGGATCGATCTTGCCTTCGGCGAGTTCGCGCTTCCAGACCTTGAAGTTGGTGGCGCCGACCTGGTAAGCGCCGGATTGAACCAGTGCGACCGTCTTCGAGTGATTGCCGCTGAAGCCGACCTTTGAAAAGACCTCGTCCGGCGTCTTACCGAACTGCTGGCGGATGTAATACTCAGGCATCAGGCGACCCGAGGTGGAGCCCTTCGATCCGAACGTAAATGTCTTCCCGGCGATCTCTTTCGGGAAGTCCTCAGAAGGCTGCAGGCCGGTGCTGGCGTGAGCGATGAAATAGGTTTCGAAGTTCGGATCCTCGACGCCTTGGGCGATCGCTTCGGAGCCGTCGACGAGCAGTCGTGCGCGCACGCCTGACAGGCCGCCGAACCAGGCCAGCTGAACCTGGTCGTTGCGGAACGCGGTCACGGCCGCGGCGTAGGACTTCACTGGCACGTACTTGGTCTCGACGCCAAGTTCTTTGGACAGGTAGGTAGCGACCTTGCCGAAGCGCTCCATCAGTCGGGCTTCATCCTGGTCGGGGATTGCAGTGAATACGAAAGTCTCGGCGACGACGACCGAGGTGGTGAGCAGGCCGGTTGCGACGCCGAGTAGCCAACGCTTGGCCACCATGAACTTGAGCTTGATCATTGGTATGTGTTTCCTATGCAGTGAACAGACCCGGAACGGGAGGATCAGACGTTAGAGTAATCGGGTCCCTGGGTTCAACCACGTTCGTGTTGCATGACAGCGGATTTGACCTTGTGAAACCAGGGGTCAATCGTGCACATGAGGTGGACAGGCTTGCGTGGGTGTTGTCTACGGCCGCCCAGTCGCCGACACCGCCGTCGACGTCGCGCAACACGATCATGCGGGCTCTACTGGTGTAGGCGCTGCATGTGCGGGTGCCCGGCGGCTCTTGGTTGGTCCAGACATAACACAGCGCGCCAGGTGCGCGCATGTTCGACTCCAACAAGGTCTGTCTGTTGGTCACAACATCCAACTTCCGGGCCTTTCCTCCGCTGCGGAGGGGGGATCAGGCCGATGGTTTTGTCTGACTTACCTGCAAACTGCTAGAATGTTGCCGGTTCCTTAGCACGCTAAGGCGCTATTCACAGGCTGGCGTAGCTCAGTAGGTAGAGCAGCTGATTTGTAATCAGCCGGTCGGGGGTTCGATTCCTCTCGCCAGCTCCAATTCGTCTACCAATTGAAAAACAGCGATTCGTTTGTGGGCTTTATCTGGCGGCTGTGCTTATGATTGGCGTGCGAACGGCGCGGGGTATTGGCGTTTAATTTCAGGAGTGGTTCGATGAGTGCTCAGATCCCAGAGAGAGATGGAGACGGATATCTCGTACGTATGTCCGATTGGACGCCGGAGATCGGTCGGGCGATGGCCGAGGCAGATGGTATCGAACTCGATGACGTCAAGTGGGGGCAGATCATGAAGGCCCGCGAGTACTACGATGAAGAAAACGTCGTTCCACCGATCCGTAAGTTCGCCAAGTACCTCGGTCAAGATCAAAAAGAGATGTTCAAGATGTGGAAGACAGGCCCGATGAAACCCATTACCAAATACGGTGGTCTGCCTAAGCCAACGGGTTGCGTTTAATCGCATTTCGGCCTCCCTCGTCGGATCGGTAGGCGATTTACACCGCAGCTCGACGGCGGAATCACCTTCTGAATACCTCGGGCTTCTAAAGAATCACCTCGCAAGGTCGCTACTCCGTTTGATCCCGAATGGGCATCGGGAATCCCCTGAGCGCTGCCCGTTCCAGGCTCGCGCCGCCGCCGCGGCAGACAATCATCAGATTGCACAGGAGCTGTGATGTTGGCAGCCAGCAACCCGGCCGTGAATGACTCGAATGCGACCAGCGGTTTGCCTAGCTGCATCGGTGGTCGGGCCCCCGGGAAAAGGCGTCTCGCCGCGGCCCTTAGCGGTTAGGCGACGAGAATTCCCTGTGGACTTGGATCTGGCGCAATGTCACCGCTTGTTCTTCGAAGAGAGCTTCGAAGGCCTGGTGTCCATGGAGAATGGCCTGCTCAGTCTGGCCGTCGGAATGATACATGCCGATGATCTGCGTTCGGTCTTTCGCGCCGCACATTCGATAAAGGGGGGGAGCGGGACGTTCGGGATAACGGGCGTGGTGGATTTCGTCCATGCCATGGAGACTGTCCTTGACGAGCTGCGCAGCGGACGTCGGCGGTTGACCGAGGAGGTACGCACAGTACTACTGCAATCCGTCGACATGTTGCGGGAGATGCTGATCGCGGCGCGCGACGCAGAGCAGCTGGACGAAGGCCGTTTCCAGGCTCAGCGTGCTGCTCTGGAGAGGGTATTGGCAGGACCCGATGAGGCGAGCGACGCGGTCAGCCTGCCTGGCGGATGGTCTCCGGCGCGGCGCGAGTCCTCTCATACGGTGTTGGGCGATGTGAGCAGTATTCGAATCAACGCACAAGAATTCGACAGACTCATCGATCGTGTTGATGAACTCATAACGACTCAAGCTATGCTGGCGACGCTGTCGCAGAAGCTCGAAGCGGGTCGTTTCGAGATACTGAAACAGGGCCTGGTGCAGCTGGAACGTCAATCTCTCGCCTTGCGAGCGGCGGTAAGAAAGATACGCTTGCTGCCGATCGGTTATTCCTTCGCCCATCTCCCGCGCCTGGTGCACGATCTGAGCGGAAAGTTGGGAAAGAAGGTCCAGCTTAGGCTGAGCGGTGACAATACGGAGGTCGACAAGACCATCATTGATAAAATGAGTGCGCCGCTGGTCCATCTGGTGCGCAACAGCCTTGAGCACGGTCTCGAGACACCCGATGAGCGCGCG
>JASFJQ010000171.1:0-5379 GCA_050121305.1 Chromatiaceae bacterium | reverse complement strand
GCCTGGTCGCGCTTTCCGCTGAGCTGCGCCGCACGGCCCAGACCATAGTAGGCCTCGGCGGTCGGCAACAGCGCGACACTGCGTTCGAGGTCGCGTATCGCCCCGCGCGGATCGTCGACCTCGTCGCGGATCAGGCCGCGAGCAAGCAGCGGGCGGTAGTACTCAGGGTTCAGCCCAACCGCGCGATCGAGGTCTTGCAGCGCTGCCTTGTCATTGTCCTGGGCCGCGTTGATCTCGCCGCGCAGGCCGTAAAAAATGGCCTCGTCGGGCTCGATCTTGATCGCCAGATTGACCTTGCGCAGCGCCGTCTTGAGGTCTTTGTTCTCAAATGCCCTGCGCGCCTCGTCGTAGGCCTCGTAGGCCGGCTTGTTGCGCCTTAGGCGGGCGATCTCCCGTTGGTATCTCGCCTGGCCGATCTCGCCGCCGGGATTGCCCAGCTGGTCGGCTAGCGCTCGATTTGCGGCAACCCGCTCGACCGACGGCGGGTGGCTGGCGAACAGCCCCTCTAGCCAGTTGGTCTGCCTATCTTCCGCCAACCGCACGAAGGTCTCCTGCAGCTGCACCGCGGCGGACGGGTCATAGCCGGCGCGGACCATATAGCGCATGCCATAGAGATCGGCCTCGCTCTCGTCGTCGCGACTGTACTTTTGATTGGTCAGCTGAGCGCCGACACTGGCGCCCATCATGCCGATGTCACGATAGTTGGAATCACCCAGCGCGACGCCGGCGGCCACCAGCGCACCCTGCAGGAACATGCCACGTTCCATCGACTGGGCACTATGCCGGGCGGCCGCGTGCACGATCTCGTGCGCCAATACCGCGGCCAGTTCGGCCTCGCTGCGTAACTCCACCAGCAGGCCGCGATTGATGGAGATCTTGCCGCCGGGTAGTGCCCAGGCATTCGGCGAGGAGTCGTTGAGCACCTTGAATTCGTAGGGCAGTTTACGGTCGCTGACCCTGGCCAGGCGATCACCGACCGCCGCGACATAGGCGGTCAACGCGGGCTCTAGGACATAGTCACCACCCTGGGCCTGACGATAAGGTCCATAGTTCTTCTGCCCGATCGCCATTTCCTGCGCCTCTGAGACCAGTGTGATCTCGTTCTTACCGGTGACCGGGTTGACGGCGCAGCCGGCCAGCGTACCCACCAGCGGCGCCAGCAGCATGACGGCAAAGGATTTCCGGCGTATTGGTCTGGTGCTCCTCATAATCTCGATGTTGTGTCGCCCCGCTGGCTGGCACAAAAAACGCAAAGGGTCGCAATCGCACCACACTGTGGCACAGCTTTGAAGACCCTGACGATCGCGTCAGGTTCCTTCCTCGGCCTCCTTGACCCGCTCCCAGGCCGCATCGAGCGCCTCGAGAGAGAGTTCCTGCAGGTCTTGTCGCCCCGCATCGCGAAGCTGCGTCTCCATCGCCCGAAAGCGCCGCTCGAACTTCTCGTTGGCGAGACTCAGGGTCTGTTCCGCGTCCATGCCAAGCAGACGGATCACATTGACCATCGCAAACAGCAGGTCACCGAGCTCAGCCTGCAGTCGGTCAGCATCGCTGCCCTCAGCCTCCGCCTCGACCTCGTCGAGTTCCTCGCGCACCTTGTCGAAGGCGCCCTGCGCATCCGGCCAGTCGAAGCCGACCCTGGCCGCGCGCTTCTGCAGCTTCTCGGCCCGTATCAACGCCGGCAGGGCACGCGCGACGCCGTCCATCTGGCTCGCCTCTGCGGCTTGGCGCCTGGCTGCACGCTCCTCCGCCTTGTTTTGCTCCCAGGCCTGGTGCAGCTGCGCCTCATCGGTGACCTCGGCATCGGCGAATACATGCGGATGGCGCCGTATCATCTTGTCGCAGATGCCCTGGGCCACGTCCTGAAAATCGAAACAGCCCTCTTCACGGGCGATCTGGCTGTAGAAAACGATCTGAAACAGTAGATCGCCGAGTTCATCGCGCAACTCGCGCATGTCGCGGCGCTGGATGGCGTCGGCCACCTCGTAGGCCTCCTCCAGTGTGTAGGGGACGATGGTCGCGTAGGTCTGGCGGCGATCCCAGGGGCATCCGCCCTCGGGATCGCGCAGACGCGCCATAATGGTCAGCAGTCTTTGCACGGCCTCCATTCAGGCATCCCCCTCGAGGGCCGCAATCAGCTCCGGTTGGTCGACCTTGGGATTGTTGACCGCCAGACCCACCGGGTACACCGTGAGAGCGGGCGCCCGCTGCGCCGCAAGAAGGGTCTCCAGCGGTTGCGGTTTTTGGCTGTGGATATCCAGCCAGAGATCGAAGGCAGTCGGATCGATCACCACCGGCATGCGTTCGTGCACTACCTTGACCTGCGCATTGGCCTCGCCGACCAGAATGGTGCAGGACTCTAGCTCATTGCCGTCCTTATCCTGCCAGTGCTCCCACAGTCCGGCCAGCGCGAGTGGCCTGCCGTCGCTCGGTCGCAGCACGAAGGGCTGCTTCTTTCCGCCCACATTGCGCCACTCGTAGAAGCCATCGGCCGGCACTAGGCAGCGTCGATAACGAAAGGCGTTGCGGTAGGCCGGCTTCTGCGCGACCGTCTCGACCCGCGCGTTTATCATGCTAAAGCGGCTGTCTGGTCCTTTCGACCAAGCGGGTATCAGGCCCCATCGCACCAGCACCATCGCGCGCCGGCCATTGTGATCCTGGCGAACGATCGGCACCGGCTGGGTTGGCGCAATGTTGTAGCGTGCCGCCAGCAGCGGCATCGGCATCTCGCCGAACAGCTTGGCCAGTTCGTCGGCGTTGGAATGCAGGAAATAGCGGCCGCACATGGGCTAGCCTGGAAATCTCACCGGCATCGCGGCGTCTGGCGGATTTCGCAGCCGGCCTGGCGCTGGGCTGGAGCGAAAGTGGTAACCATAGCTACCACTTGAGTGAAGCCCAAGCCAGGGCGAGCGAGAAACCGCCAGAATCGCGATAGGCCAGCGGCGAACACAGAGCGTCGTTGTTCGAAGTGGATTCATGTGGGCTTATATCATCGTCAGTTCAATTATTTACCAGGCAGCCGTTGGCCGGCTGGTGAGATTTCCAGGCTAGGATCCCGGCAGCGATATGCCGGTGACTTTCTTGTACAGGCTAACCGCGTAGGAGTCGGTCATGCCCGAGACAAAGTCCGTCAACAGCAACAGCCGCAGATAAGGATCATCCACCGGCACCCGATCGGCGCCGACGAACTGCTCGGGTACCAGGCGAATCAGCATACGGCTGCGCGGCGAGGCCCGCTCGCCGTGTTCTGCGACATCATCGACCACCTGGACGAAACGCTCCAGCAGGTCGCTGACCACCTGGAATCCGGCGGCCTGGATGCTCACCACCTCGGGCGCGCAATAGATCCGCTGGCGGGCATTGTCGATCAGCGCATCCAGCGCGGCGCGCGCCGGTAGCTCGTCCAGCAGCGGGACATCGAAACGTCCGGCGAGTATCGCGTCTTCATTGTCCATGAAGCAGCTGAGCACCTGGCGTATCACCTCGTTGATGACCTTCGCGCGCAGAAACTCGACCCGATCCTTGGGGTCGCGAATGCGTTCCAGGCGCGGATGCTGGCGCTGCGGATCGCTGAGCAGCGGCCAGAACATCTCCAGCACCTCTGGATAGCTGAAGTGGCCGAGGCGATAACCGTCTTCGATATCGATCACGCGGTAACTGATGTCATCCGCCGCCTCGACCAGGAAGGCCAGCGGATGTCGGCACCACATCGCGTGATGACTGTCGCGCGGGATCAGGCCCACAGTCGCCGCCACGTCCTCGAAAGACGCACGATCGGCCGCAGTAAAACCCTGCTTCTTGGCGCTGATGCCCGCGAAGTGACTCCCGCCGAGGCATGACTCGCGCGGGTATTTGGTGAACGCGGCCAGGGTCGCACAGGTAAGTTGCAGGCCGCCTATATTGTCGGGATTCTGCAGCCGAGTGATGATGCGGAATCCCTGTGCGTTGCCCTCGAACGAGAGAAAATCCTCGCGCTCGCTGCCGGTCAACAGGGCCACGCGGCGCGCGCCATAGTCCGCGTTATACGCCCAGTGGCGCATTGCATCCTCGCCGGAGTGACCGAACGGCGGATTTCCGATGTCATGCGCAAGACACGCGGCCGCGACGATACTGCCCAGATCGGCGGCCTCGACCGCGTCCAGACCGTGACGGCGGATCACCTGCTCACCGACCAGGGTTCCGAGCGACCGGCCGATGCTCGAGGCCTCGAGACTGTGCGTGAGGCGGGTACGTATGTAGTCCACCTTGGACAGCGGGAAGACCTGCGTCTTGTCCTGCATCCGCCGAAACGCCGAGGAAAACACGATGCGATCGAAGTCGCGCTGAAAATCGGTGCGCGCGCTCGACGCGCTGGGGGGTTGCTGCGAACCGAGCCGGTCTCGCGAGAGCAATTGCTGCCAGTGCATAGTGATGGGGCGATTCCGGTTCTGTTCGGCGATGCCGTTGTTTTTCGCCGGGAAATGTAACACCGGCCGCGAAGCGCTGACCACCGGGGGGTCGGTCCTGGCCCACCCGGTGACGTGCAGGCAGGGTCCGAATCTCCCGCCACACAGGCGCCATAATTAAATTCGTATCCGTTGATAGAATTTGTTTATATAAGGCGATTAAGGTAGACTGAGCCTGTGGTTCACTGGCGTGCACACCGCGGTTTACGCCAGATTCAACCGCTCTCCTTCTGACTCTGGAGTCTGTGAAATGAAGCTCATCAGTGGCGTCATTGCTGCGGTCTGTGTCATAGCCCTGGGTCAGGCCTTGGCGGGCGACACCCCGGGTGGCGATTATCGGATCCATGTGGTGACCCGGGACGCTATCCCGGTAACCCTGTCGTTTGCGGGCACCGTATCGGCCGACAAGACCCTGCAACTCACCGCACAGAGGCCAGGACGCATCGCGGCCATCGCCGGCCAGGAGGGCGACCAATTCGCGGCCGGTGCGGTATTGGTCGAACTCGAGGACAGCGCCCTGTTGGCACGCCGTGAGGCCGCACTGGCCAGCCGTGATGCCGCCGCTGCGGAGATCCGCAACGCCCAAGTCCAGCTCGATCGCGAACGCTTCTCACCGCGCTCCAATGCATCGAATACGGCCCCGGGCGGTATGGGGATGCCGGCGATGATGGATCAGGTGTTTGCCAACCCGATGCAAAACATGCTGGGTATGCGCAGCCGCGGCGCCGACCGGACATCGGACCTGGTCACTAGGGAGACCCAGTTGGCGCAGGCCAATACGCGCTTGAAGACGGCCGAGGCCAACATCCGTGAGATCGATTCGCAACTGCGCGACACCAGGGGGGTGGCAGAGTTCGCTGGCGTGATCCAGAAGCTGCACGTGGAAGTGGGCGATACTGTCCAGCCGGGGCAGCCCTTGCTCGATTTCAGCGAGTCG
>JASFJQ010000170.1:0-5385 GCA_050121305.1 Chromatiaceae bacterium | reverse complement strand
TCGGTGATCAGGTCGGCAGTGATGCCATTGGCAAAGTAATCATCTTCTGGCATCCGGCCAAGATTCCCGAATGGGATGACCGCCACCGCGGGCCTCATAGGGATTGAGGAAGGCGAAGAAATGTCCGGAAGGTTACGATCTAGCGAAGCCCAGAGTCCCAGAAGCACAAAGGTCAAGAGGGCAGCACCGGAAACCCATTTCTGGGTAGTTCTGGGCCCCGGCAGCGGGGGCCCTATTGTGGTGACCGCGTTGACAGCAGGCCGCGATCCTCCTCCATTGGCTCGCGAGACGCGCGCAATGAGTCGGTAGCCGCTCTTGGGGAGCGTCTCGATGACCTTGGGCTGGTGGGCATCATCGTGAAAGACTCGCCGTAGTTTCGCGATCGCCTTGATGACCGAGTCCTCGGTGACGACGCGACCCGGCCAAATCTGCTTCTCGAGTTCGGCACGGCTGACTACGCGACCTGCCTGATCGGCGAGGTAGACCAAAACTTGCATGGCCTTCGCTTCCAGCCTGATCGTGTCGCCATCGACCGTCACCCGAAGCGCTGCAGGGTCGACCGGATTTCCGGCCACCTCAAAAGGGGGCATTTCAGCCAACAGCCTCTCGGTCAAGGTCGCCACCACTGACGCAGGTTGCTGATAATACGAAGATTTCCGGCGCGTCGGGGATTCTTCCGGAAAAGGTCGTTCAGACGTCGCCGCCTTGCCAGAGCATAGCGCTATTCTCGAGTTCAGCGATTCCTTCGTCACCGAAGGGGAGAGCTGACCCTTCTCAAGCGTCGGGGAACGCGACCAACGACGGGCCTGCATTCAGGCCTGCCTATGCAACTGCACCTAGAAGGAGCAGAAAGATGAAACAGATTTCTTCAGGATTACTTGCCTTAGTACTGGCGGCCTCCGCCAACGCCAGCAACATGGCGACACCGGAGGAAGCCAAAGCCATGAGTCTGGAGGCTCGGGCCGCGGTCAACGCGATGGGCCCCGATAAGGCCTTCTCCACTTTTGCCGACCCGAACGGCGCGTTTCGAGACAGGGATCTCTACGTGTTCTGTATAGACATGGAGGGGGTGTTGCTCTCACAGCCCATCAAACCAGAGCTGGTCGGTAAGAACATGTTCAATTTCAACAAGTATGGTGATCTTCTATTCCAGGACATGATCGCCGTAGCACAACAGTCGGGCGCCGGCTGGGTGGATTACCGGTGGCCCCATCCCGGGACCGACGAGATCAGGCCGAAGACCAGCTATATCGCCACCAATGATCACGGGTTCTTCTGCGGTGTCGGGGCCTATAAGTGACGGACTTGGCGCCAAGACCTACCTTTGCCTGAAGGACATCATGTTTGACACATGGATGTGCCGCAAAGCTCGAGCCGCTGACGCGAAGACGGTGACTGAGTAAAGGAGGAACAGCAGATGACCACTCTGAAAAGCTTTACCCACAGCTTCCTGATGACCCTCCTACTCATCGGGCTGCTCGTGCCGGTTTGTGCGGAGCAATCAACAGATGCATGGGACAAAGTTGTTTTTCACCTGGATGAAACGAAAAATGCGCGCTGGGCCCTGATGTTGGCTAATTCGTATCTTGATGACGTTCCTACGGCAAGGATCGTCTTTGTCACTTACGGCCCCGGCGTTGACTTCCTGCTCGAAGACGCCAAGGACACCCACGACGATCCCTACGATTATGCAGTGATGCGCTTGGTTGAGCGGGGCGTGGATTTTCGGGTATGCAATGCAACTCTTTCCGCACGGAAGATCGGCAAAACAGATCTCCTCGAAGAGGCAACAATCGTTCCGTCGGGTATATCCGAAATCGCCCGACTACAGGTGAAAGAAGGCTTTGCCTATCTGAAGCCTTGATTGTCGATCAATCACAACCGAGCGCGGATGTTTGGACCATTGCAGGCGATGAAATCTGAAAGCGTCCTTGTTCGCGGTGAAAGATCGGTCAGAGGATCCGGCCGTCCAGAGGCAATCTGGAGATTGCCCGTCTACTTCAGACTACTGGTGATATTGGCAGTGGCTTTGCTGTTCAGTGTAGTCGGAACCTGGACGGCAAGTCAGTTCAGTCTACAAATCTTTCCTCACCGCGGACCCCTGTTCGACGCCATGCTCCTGTTGACGGTGCTAGCTTATATCCTGCTGATGGCTATTCCGTTCATGCCTGGAATCGAATTGGGTCTTGGATTGATATTGCTCTTGGGAGCAAAGGGCGCCGTATTGGCATATGTTTGCACGCTGATTGCTCTATCCATCAGCTTCTTCGTTGGGCGGGTTGTGCCCCCGCGATTAGTATGTCGATTTTTCCACTGGCTACACCTGAATAGTGCGCGTAGCCTGATCGCTGAGCTGGAGCCTCTCGGCTATCAAGGGCGACTGGCGTTACTGTATGAGCGGGCGCCTTCAAGATTCACACCATTTCTCCTCGAACATCGCTACCTTGCGATCGCTATCGCTGTGAATATTCCTGGTAACGCGCTCATCGGTGGAGGTGGAGGTATTGGTCTGATCGCGGGCATGAGCATGATTGTGAAGTTCCGCGCCTATATCGCGGTATTGGCGATGGCGATCGCGCCATTGCCGCTGACGCTCGCTCTGTACGGGTGATAATGAGGCCATTGCTCCTCTTAGCACGCAATCTCCGAGAGACGCATGTCGACCGGACTATGCTTGACAAACGACATTGGGCCTCGACCTGCTGTACTCCGCAAGTTTTGCGAGAGATACCAATGAGCCTGCAACCCGGAGCAGACGACAGACCCGGAAGGGATTCGATTTTCTCCTGGCGGGGAAAAGCCGAGAAGAGTAGCTTGGTGCGTACGGCAAGATCAGGCCTGCGCCAAAAAGCGCAGCATGCGATCACGGATGTTCATCGACGCGCATAAGCTACCCCAAGATAGTCGCTTGACAGCAGATCTGGCCATCATCGGTGCTGGGCCGGCGGGGATCACTCTGGCCCGTTCGATGATCGGCCACCGTGCGCGAGTCTGCCTCATCGAAGCAGGCGGAACCGCTGCAGACGGTCCGACACAAGCGCTGTACGAAGGCGAAAATGCGGGCATCGAGTATCCGCTATTGGGCAGCCGCCTGCGCTACTTCGGCGGCAGTTCGAATCATTGGGGCGGTTATTGCCGCACCTTGCTTCCCATTGATCTGGAATACCGCGACTGGTTGCAGGACAGCGGATGGCCTATCGGTTTCGATGAATTACAGCGCTATTACGAGGCAGCCAGCATCATCGTCGAGGTATCACCGGCGCGCTTTTCTGATCGCATCTACTGGCAGGAGAAGACGGGCGAGCCCCTTCGGGAAATGCCGAGCGGCCGTATGGACCTGGCTTTCATTCAATTCAGCCCGCCTACACGCTTCGGTCAGCGCTACGGCGACGAACTCAAGGCCGCTGCCAATATCGACGTGCTGTTCAATGCGAACGTCACCAACATTGGGGCGACTCAGTACGGCCAGTCGATTCAGCATCTGGATATTGCGACATTGAGCGGCCTTAGCCACCGGGTTGATGCCAAGGTCTTTGTACTCGCAACCGGTGGATTGGAGAATCCAAGGCTGTTGCTGCTTTCCAACGATGTCCTACCCGCGGGCCTCGGCAACCAACATGATCTAGTCGGGCGCTTTTTCATGGAGCACCCTCATCTCTCCGATCTTGGCGCGATCATCGTTCCAGACATCGATCGACTGCCGAAACTTTATTGGCTGCCGCAGCGGGTCGACGGCCGGACTGCCCGCGCTTCGTTTGTTCCGAGCGATGCCTTCCTGCGTCGAAACCGCCTGCTGAATATACAATTCACGCTCGGCTATCGTTCCGGCTACCGCAAGGGTGAGGCACCCGGTGAATTAGAAATCGACGCCAAGCACGTTGATATGCTGGCCGCATCGTCACGGTTTACCGGGGTCGGCGACCCGGGCAATGAAGAGTGGCTGGGGGCATGGCTCGCGCTCGGCTGTGCCTGCGAACAAGCACCCAACCCTGACAGCCGCGTCACGCTTGCCGATGAACGGGATGCATTAGGCCTGCGCAAAATACGCCTGGACTGGCGTTTAACCGAGACCGATCGACGCAGCCTGATGGGACACTTGGAGAACATGGCGATGGAGATCGGTGCGCTGGGTATTGGTCGGATGCGAATCGATTTGCAAGGCCAGGAATCCTGGCCACCCGTCGTCCGGGGCGGCTCGCACCATATGGGGACGACTCGCATGCACAATGATGCGATCCGGGGCGTGGTTGATCGAAATTGCAGGGTGCACGGCATCGACAACCTTTACATTACTGGGAGTTCTGTCTTCCCAACCAGTGGCGCTGCCAACCCGACGCTGACCATCGTTGCGCTGACGCTGCGTCTGGCAGATCACCTTAAGTCGAAGCGTATTTGACATGAGCGACATCGCCAGGCGTAAAGTCTTGGTCTCTCTCGCCGCGACGCTCGCAGGCGTGATGCTGCCATCAGTCGGCTTGGCCGCACAGCCCGTGCTGGATAGCCAGGAACTCGATGGCCTGCTGAATACTCTCGTACCGGATATCGCAGCGGCGGCCCGCCTTGGACGGGCTTACTTGGCTGCCCACCCCGCCGAACTCGACCCCCAAAGACTCGTTGGTGGTCTGCTCAGAGATCTGCGTCTTCCGGCGGTAGAGGATGCGCTCGATTCCACCCCGGGAGCTGCATTGGTCGCGAAGGCGAGGCGGGTCGTGGCCGATGATTATCTTGTCGGAAGGGTCGTCATCGTTGACGGCTGGGTGCTCAGTATCACCGAGGCCCGCCTGTATGCCCTAGCCTGCATGTTGCCAACGTCAGGTACGTGGCCATGTCCATGATCATGTCAAAATGAATGACCATTGGCTGGAAGGCGCCAGCCGTGGTAAAGCCGCGCCGTATTTGAGCATGTTATGTGCAAACTTTTGCCGATGGCCTCGAAGATGAAAGCCGCCACGACGCTAGCCTGCATATTTCACCGTTTTTCGTAACGAGGGCGCCATGACGCCGCTATGGCGGGGTGCACGCAGTGGAAGGCGGTGAAGGCGTAGCCGAGACGACGTCGAACCGGCTGCAACGAGACCGTTTCGCCAGGAGCGAAAAGGGTCGCACGCGGTGCGCCCGAAGGGCCGATGCCCAGGGATGGCATCGGACAGCGCCCCATCATAGCGAGCGTATCGCGGCCCGCAGCAGGAAATCGGTGAGCTATGCAGGCTAGACCGCTTCTCTGACGGTTCGCCAGCCATCGACGCATCATCCTTTCCGATGACAGCAAGACACATCGATTTTTCTTAAGGAAGCATCGGTTTTCCCCAAGGTTTGCTTCCCGCTGTGCTGCGGGGCGCTGCCGCGCTCTTCGGCAAGTCGCTGAATAACTTATGAAATCTATCT
>JASFJQ010000169.1:0-5388 GCA_050121305.1 Chromatiaceae bacterium | reverse complement strand
CGCCTTTGGCGTAGAGCACCAACACGCGCGCCAGGGGTCCGACCTCCATCGCCCTGCCCTTCCAGCGCGGCGACTTGAGCCAGGAATAGCCGTCCTCGACGTTGAGTTGTCTGTAGGGCGCATCCGGCCCGCCGCGGCCCTTGTAATCGAGCTTGGTCTCGCCCTGCCAGGGATGCAGCCCAGCGTCCTTGCCCCCGTCGTAGTCATACCAGCTGTGGGCCACGAATTCCTGGATCTCCGAATCGGCGCGCATGTCGACCTCCTGCACCTCGCTGAGGTTGCGATCGACGATCGCGCCCGGCGGTATCCACCAGCTCGCCGGATCGCGCAGGTTACTGCCCGGCTCTGCCGAGGGAAAATCGCCGTACACCAGGAAGTTGCCCAGCCCCTCGCCACGACCGAACCAGTCCTTGTAGAAACCGGCCACCGCCAGCGTATCCGGCACATAGACTTGATCGACGAAGACGCGCATCTTGTCGATAATCGACTGCACCTGCGCGAGCTTCTCGGCATTGATGGCCGAGTCCGACTCGAGATCGATCGGGCTTGGCGTACCGCCGACCAGGAACATCGGGTGCGGATTCTTGCCGCCGAATACCGCGTGCAGCTTGGCGACATCTCTCTGCCACTCCAGGGCCTCCAAATAGTGCGATACCGCCATCAGGTTGGCCTCGGGCGGCAGCTTGTAGGCGGGATGCCCCCAGTAGGCCTTGGCGAAGATACCGAGCTGCCCCGCCTCGACAAAGGTCTTGAGCCGCTTCTGCGTGTCCGCAAAGTAACCGGGCGACGACTTCGGCCAGCTGGAAAGACTCTGCGCCAGCTCGGATGTCGCCTTCGGGTCCGCACTCAAGGCCGAGACCACGTCCACCCAGTCCAGCGCATGCAGATGGTAGAAGTGCATTACGTGGTCATGTACGTACTGCGCCGCGATCATCAGGTTGCGGATCAGCTGGGCATTGGCAGGGATTTCGTAATCGAGCGCATCCTCGACCGCGCGCACCGAGGCGATACCGTGCACCAGGGTGCACACCCCGCAGATACGCTGGGCGAATGCCCAGGCGTCGCGCGGGTCCCGCCCCTGTAGGATCAGCTCGATACCCCGGACCATGGTGCCCGAGGAATAGGCGGACTCGATCTGCTTGCCATTCATCTGCGCCTCGATGCGCAGATGCCCCTCGATGCGGGTGATGGGATCGACGACGACGCGTTCAGTCATTTTCGTTACCTTTTGCTAGATCGGCCGGCCGGTCAACGGCTCTCGCTCACGCAAACCGACTACTGATTGCTCACTGCGAAGGCAGCGCCTCGGCCACCAGCTCGACCAGAGATTCGATACCCGTATCCCAACCGGAATGCATGGCGCCATTCATGAAATTGAGACGACAGCTTCCACAGGCGGTAACCACGGAGTCTGCGCCAGTCTTGTCCACCTGATGCATCTTGATCTCGAAGGCCTTCTGACGCAGCTGGGCCGCACTGTTGATCAGAAAAACACCCGCACCCCCGCCGCAGCACCAGTTGAGTTCCTTGTTGGACTCGACCTCCCGGAAATCCACACCCAGGGCCTCGAGGACCCAGCGCGGCTCCTCGATCGTGCCGGAATGGCGCGCCAGTTTACAGGGGTCGTGATAGGTCACCGTGCGATCTTTGCTCAGGGGATTGAGCTTGAGTCGCCCCGCCTTGACCTCGCGCCCGAGGAACTCGGAGATCGCCAGCACCTCGAACGGCAGCTTGCCGCCATGTTCGTTGGCCGCCTCCCAACGCATCGATGGGTAGGCGTGGCCGCACTCGGGAATCAGTACCGTCTTCGCGCCGCAGGCCCGGGCGGCCAATACGATGCGCTCAGAGGCAATCTTCTGCACCCGCTCGCAACCGGACAACATGCCAAAGTTGGCGGCCTCGTAGCCATCGGAACGCAACGTCCAGTTCAGGCCGAGATGGTTCAGGATCTTGGCCGTGGCAATCAGGCCGTCCGTGAACAGGATGATGTCGATCACGCTGGTGGTGACCAAGATATCGGCATCGTGCTTGTCGAGTGGGATATCGAGACCCGACTCCTGAAGTCTGGTAATCGCGGCCTTCATCTGTTCCGGGCCGACGCCAAACAAAGAGTCGCGACCGCCCTGCTCCTGCTCCATGGCCATTAGCTCAGCAGGCATCATTCCCGCCCTGGCCATCCCCTGGCGCATCACATTGACCATCGAGGCGATATTGATGCCCATCGGACAGACCATCGAACAACGGCCACACTCGGTGCAGCTATCGTAGACCAGTTCCTGCCATGCCTGCAGGTCCTTGACCGTGATGTCGTCGGTATACAGCCGGTGCAACCAGCGCATCGGCGACAACTCGCGCCGGTAGACCCGCTTCAGCAGATCCAGCTTGCGGATCGGCACATATTTCGGGTCTTCGGTGCCAGTGTAGAAGTGACAGGCGGAGGCGCAATGCCCGCAGTGAATACATGACTCGAGATCGACCGCCATGTTGCGGTCGAGCTTGCGGATGAAGGTCTCCTTCGCGGTACTGACACGCTCCGCGTCCGACATCTGTACCTGCTGGGCACCCTCTCCCAGGTGCGCCAGGTTCTGCGCGAACTGTTGGAACATCTCCATATTCGCAGTCATGCCTTGACCCCCCTACGCTGCATCGCGGCACCTATCTGGGCGCGCGACGGTATCCACATCACCGCGTGGAACAGTTTGCTGAATGGGAACCATATCAACATGGCCTCCACGGTCAGGATATGGATTGCCAGCACGGTCTGGTAAGGCCCGCCGATATGCGCATAGGCCATCATGCCGGTAACGACCGGCAGCAATGTCAGCAGCCAGCTGATGTAATCGTCGAAATTGCTGATCGACTTGAGCACCGGGACCGTCAGGCGACGTACCAGCAACGCAATCAGTGCGGCCACGGTGATGGCGCCGACAAACATCACCAGGTCATTGGAGATCCCGGGCCAGGACACGCCCAGCAGGCTGTCGATGAATAGGATATGCGGCGTGAACAGGAACACCACGATCGCCAGCCCGATATGCATCACATAGGCGAGTATCACGGTGGACATCGCTTTGCCGTGAAACTCACGGCGCGGCTCGAAGCGACTGAAGACGGCCCGCACACCGCCAGCGAGCGTGCTGTGTGAACGCGGCTCGGACAGATCGCGCGTCCGGCGCGCCAATAGCACCGCGACCAACCGCCACAGACTACCGCCGACAAAGATGATCAGCGACCATTCCAGCGCCGGTCCACGCGCAAAGTCGAGTAGCGTCATTTCTCCTCCCTATGGTCGGCCTTAACCTGCCTGGCACGTGCACCCATCGCCGCGGCGACACCGATAGCAGCACCCACACCGGCGGCCAGCGCTATCCCCTCTGCCGAGTCATACGTGCCCTTCGACAGCGCCTGATAGAAACCACCCTTGTCCCAGAAACTCGGTTCGGAGCAGCCGATACAGCCGTGACCCGCCTCGATCGGAAAACTCGTGCCTTCGTTCCACTTGGCGGTAGCGCAGGCGTTATAGGTGATGGGCCCTCTGCAACCCAGTTTGAACAGACACCATCCCTTGCGCGCGCCCTCGTCGTCGAAGGTATCGGCAAACTGGCCGCGCTCATAGAACGGCCGCCGGTAGCAGCGATCGTGGATCGACTGCCCGAAGAACACCTTCGGCCGGTTCAGGCTGTCCAGTTCGGGCAGACGTCCGAAGGTCAGGAAATGGGCCAGCACACCGGTGATCACGATCGGGATCGGTGGACAGCCCGACACGTTGACGATCGGCTTGTCGGTGATGATCTCGGACACGCCCACCGCCCCGGTCGGGTTCGGATTGGCGTGCGGGAGACCGCCGAAGGCCGCACAGGTCCCGACGGAGATGATCGCCGCGGCGCCCGCCGCGACGTCCTTGAGCATCGACAGATTGGTGATACCCGCGATGGTGGAATAGATGCCGTCGTCTTTCAGGGGGATCGAGCCGTCCACGACCAGCAGGTACTTGCCTTCGTTCTCGCGCATGGCCGCTTCGCGCGCGTGCTCGGCGGCGTCACCGGCGGCGGCCTGTAGGGTGTGATGATAGTCGAGTGAAATGTGATCGAAGATCAGGCCCTCGATGGTCGGCGCATGGCTGCGGGTCAGCGATTCCGTACAGCCCGTGCACTCCTGGAAAGACAGCCAGATCACCGAGGGCCGGCGCGCCTGCTCCAGCGCGGCGGCAATCCGCGGGATCATTATGGGTGGCAGGGCCATCATCGAGGCCGTCGCCGCGCAGAACTTCATAAAGCCGCGACGCGAAACGCCGCGTTCACGCAGCCGCTCAGCCAGCGTCTTGTTATCCGTCATTGGACATCCTCTGTTGGGACAGCAGAAAAATCCCGATTGAGCCGGCGCAGAGACGCCAGGCTTTCTACCAGGTCATCCGCCGGTGTGATCAATAGCTCGGGGATACGCGCGATCTGCAGGTGCAGCGTCAGGCGGCGCTGCTCGGCGTCCTGGTATTCGACCAGCCAAACCCCGGCGAATGCGGTCTCCTGGACCAGCGTGGGACCGAAGGCCTCCACCGTGGCATTGACCTCACCACGCCCAAGGCGCTCGCGCAGCTCCTGTTCATCCTGGGCACTGAACGGCATGGCGCCAAGATCGATGACGGTCTCGCTGCCGGTCTGCTGGAGATCCTGCAGGGCCTGTTCGATCTGCTGCAGCAAGGGCCCGACGTTTTCCGTGCGCAAGTGGGCTTCTGTAGGAACCTCAACGTGCACCGGAATAGACTCCAGATTATTCATGGCGTAGGGCCGTCAGTCCTCTAAACGTCTTCAATTTAAGGACAATTACGCTCAAACGTGATGATCTGAGTCAAGGAAGGCACGCTTTGTATTAGGTAATACTGATCAACGCCAACGGGCCGCCAGCGCAAGCGCCATCTGGGCGACCGGTGCGATGGTCTCAGCGACAGCCGCGCTCGGTCGATCGCCCCAGTCCAGCGATGCCGGCTCGACGCCGATCAGTGCGCGGTGTTGCGGAAAGGTGCCCGAGAGACGGGCGATATCCAGCAGGTCCGTCAGGCTGACCTCGTGCACACTGTGCCGGTTGCCGGTGAGGTAGCGATCCATGTCCTCACCCTCGAGGCAGCGCACAGTGCCGGCGGGCTCGCCGAGGCGCGCTGCATCGACGACAATCAGATTGTCATGTCCGGCGATCGGCTCGGCGAGCGTGAAGCTGAGGGTGCCGCCGTCGAGGAATGTCACACCGGGGGTATCGGGGTGATGTTCCTGGAGATACCACGCGACATGGACGCCGACACCCTCGTCGCTGAGAAGATTGTTGCCGATGCCGAGTATCAGCGTTGTGCGCATAAGATCACGACCTGTTACATCGAGGATCATTCGGAGAGGTAAG
>JASFJQ010000168.1:0-5422 GCA_050121305.1 Chromatiaceae bacterium | reverse complement strand
GATCCTGTTCGGCGTCGTGCTGCGCCTCCTCGGTCGCGGGCGGATCCGACAGGTCGGTCTGGCTGTGGCAGGCTTCGGCCTGATCTTCCTCGGGATTGCCCACCTGCAACAGGGCATGGCCGCTTATCAGGGGCTTGTGACACCGGCCGACTTCCCTGTCGATACGGTCGCCGGCAGATTGCAGCTGCTCGCGATCGGTATTGCCATCACCCTGGTTACCCAGTCGTCGAGTGCCGGCGTTGCCGCAGCGCTCACCGCAGTCTACAGCGGCGCCATCTCTTTCCCCCAGGCGGCAGCGATGGTCATCGGCATGGATGTCGGCACGACCGTGACAGCCGCACTCGCTACCATCGGCGGCTCGGCCGAGACCCGCCGGACCGGCTACTCGCACGTCATCTACAACCTGCTGACCGCGGTCATGGCGCTACTCTTGCTGACGCCGTATACGCTGGTCTGGCAGACGTTCGCCGATGGCGCGCTGGCGGCGCATGCAGAGATTGCCCTGGTCGCCTTTCACAGCCTGTTCAATCTGTTGGGTGTCGTGCTCGTGCTGCCGTTTGCTGCGCAGTTCGCGCGCATGATGACGCGGCTGGTGCCGAGCCCCGCGGATCCCGTCGTCGATCGTCTCGACCGTAACCTACTACAGAACCCCGATGTTGCGCTGGATAACGTTGTGCACATCCTGGATGACGAGATCCGCACCATGCTGGATCTGTTGACCGCCCTGCTCGCCCGGAATCGACCCGCGGCGGACGAGTTGGCGCGGCTGGCCCACCACCTGGATGCCTTGCATGCCTTCGTCGACCGGATTCATCTGCAACCGGAACAGGCCCGCGACTGGCAGCGGCTGAACGCGGCCATCCATCTTCTCGATCATCTGCAGCGTCTGTATGAGCGCTGCGAAAGAGAGCCGGAACGTGCGCTGAATCTGGCCGGTGCGCCCGTACTGTCACTGCAGGCCGAGCATGTCAGCGCGACTATCGCTAACGCACGGGCCGATATGGATACGGGCGACTTCGCGGACGCGGAACGGGTCATGCAAGTCGTCGCCGAACAGCTGCGCACTGAGGCCACTGAGCTGCGAACGCAGATCATGGCCGAGGTGGCCGCTGGCCGGCTGGATGTACCGGAAGGTACCCGCCGTCTGCAGAGCGTACGCTGGCTGCGGCGGGTCACCTACCATGTCTGGCGGGTCTGCGCGCATGTCGGTCCGTTGCATCAAACGGATGGCAACGCCATCTGATACCAGCCCTCGGCCCAACCTGCATCCTCTCTTCATAGCCGCGGCCATGGCGGCGCCATTCAGGTTCTGTTCAGGAACGCCTCCCTATATTGCCTTCAGGGAGGTCGGACATCGCGATGAATAGCGGCCTCAGTGACTGCGAGGAGAGTCCCAAATGAGAACGGCAATGATCCGCGATTGGCGCCTTGCACGGCGCCTAATCGGCCCGCTGCTCAGCGCATGGGCACTGCTGCTGCCGGTGGCCGCGTCTGCCGCCCAGAGTGCGCCGACTATCAAGTTGTTTCCGACGACCGTATTGGAGGAGATCAAGCATACCGGCAATGTGGCCGCCGAGATGGAGACCGGCCTGCAGGCCGTCATCACCAAGCTCGACGAGCAACAGAGGCTTTACCTGGAGAGCAAGTGCGAGGGTAACGAGGGCGATCCGGGCTGCGAGCGCATCGCCAGACAGCTCGGCAAGAGCTATATCGAGATGCTGGACATCATGGCGGACAGGCTGCCGGAGATGGAGACCGCGGTGAATGCCACCTCCGCCAGTCTGGAGAAGCGCATTCGCATGGAGCTCGGTCAAAAGAAGACCTCCTGGACGCTGCAGGAACTGCTGCTGGGGCAGGAGTCCGGTAACACGGTCACGTCGAGCCAGCCGTCACTGCGCGGGCGGTCCGGTATGCGTCTCAGTGATCGCTTCAGCCAATACTACAAGCTGGTGGCGCGCTCCGGCAGTAAGACCAATTCCTCACTGGCCGTCATCGCCTCGGACATCTATCTGGATATGCAGGAGACCTCCAGCCTGATTGCACGGACCCGGGAGGAGATCAGCCGCGCAACCCTGATGGAACAGCTCAACCAGTCGTTCGGCACCATCACCCCGGAGATGCAGGAGGTGGTGAGCGGCGTCAAGGCGATCCTGTTCGGCGAGGACGTGGACGCCATACCGCTGGCCATCCCGCCGTCCGGCCCGATCGACCAGGCCTATGAAAGTGCGCTGCAGATGTGACAGCAGACTAACCGGAGAACACAATGAACACGTCGAAGACCATCAAGCTGACGGGCCTCGTCACCATGGCGGCCCTCACCTGCTCACTCGCGGCCTGCAGCAGCAATCCCAGCCCTGCGGCGGCCTGCAGCCTGCCGGAGGGGCCACACCTGGAACGCGCGATCAGTGCCGCGCGCTTCGACCTGGAGACCGGCTGTGAATCCGAATTCGATGCCTACTTCCAGCGCCTGCTGAGCATCGCCGAGGGCGATCCGAAAAAGGAGAACAAGGCCGCCTTCAGCGATTTTCTGCTGTGGGCCAATGATGCCGGCCTGTTGAGCAAGCGCCAGGCCCGGGAACGCTACAACCGGTATTTCGGGGTCAAGTACGTGTCCCTGGCCAGCGATTACAGCGTCTGTTCGCAGACCTGTCCACGCCAGTCCGATGTCATGCGGGAAATGAACCGGGAGCTGGCGGACAAGGAGCAGGGCCTGCTCCGGATCAGTAGCGACAGGCTCAACTACACGCGGGCCAGCAACCTGTACCAGGAGACGGAACTGGTGCTGCAGGCAACCTGCGAGGCCTGTGGGTCCGTCGAGTAGCCGGCCATGACCCTGCACAAGGGCCGCAGCTTTTTCGGTGGCGTGCTGCTCGGTATGGCAGTCAGTTCTATCGTCGGGCTGGCCGCGCTCTACCTGCTGACAGTGCACGGGATATTCTCGGTCTCGGTGCTCGAGGTGCCACGGATCGAGGTCCTGATCGAATGGGGCCGGCGCAACCTCGGCCTGTCGATCCTGCCGTTCGGTATCACCCTGGTGCTGTACCTCTACAGCCTGCGGGTATTGCAGCGACGCCTGGACGACAACAGCCCACTGGAAGAGGTCAGCCAGCTCGAGCATCTCGTCGATGTCTGGACCAGCCTGTTCTTCGGGATCGGCGTGATCTGGACCGCGATCGGTATGCGCAGCGCCCTGCTCTACGCCCTCGGTGATCCGGGGGTGGCCGCGGATGCCGGTGCCTATGCGGTGCTGCAGCGTCTGGTCGACGGCGGCATCCTGACCGCATTGACGACCACAATCGTCGGCGGCATAGGCGGCTATGCCATGCGCGTGATCAAGAGCTCGCTGATGGGTACCCGGCTGAGCCGCTATTACGAGGCACAGGAGCAGCAGCATGCCAGCCGCGTCGAGGCGCTGCTGTGCGATATCCGCGAGTCGATCGACTGCGTCGGCGCCCGCGATCCCGCGCTACCCCTGCTGAGGAAGGGACCGTAATGCGACCGCGACGGTATTCCAGGCACCCATCGACTAGCGGTGCGGCAGGCAGTGATACCGATGCCCTGCAGACGGATGTCATGCGCTTCATGTCCATCATCGGTCTGTGCCTGATGGCAGTCTTCGCGCTCGTCCAGGCAATCCCGATGCAGGACCAGCCCAAGACGGGGCTGGCGGTGCAGGCCGCCAGGCTGCGGGAGGACGTCAGGATGAAGCAGTTGGAGGCCGAGCGACTGCAGGCCATGCTGCAGGCATTGCACGCGGATATGCAGCGCACGCGGCGGTCGCTCGCCGCGGCCGAGCAAGACCACGATCAGGTCACCGACCTGACACGGCGTGCACGTGAGGAACACGACCGCCTGCAGGCAGAGATGCAGGTCCTCGAGCGGCAACTCGCGTGGGGACGGCGCCAGCTCACGGAGATAGAGCAATCCGCGGTGCAGAGACGGCAGGATCTCGCGAGGCTGAACGAGCGGCTAATGGGCGTGCAGGAGACGCTCCAAGACGGCCGCAGGAGGCTTGCGGAACTCAAGCGCCGGGCGACACAGGCGGCGCCTGATCCGGCACCCGCGACGCGGCAGGTGCCAGTCCCGGCGGCCAAACCGTCACCCGAAAGGCGGGGTTTCACGCTGCGGTTTGTCTCCGATGAGGCGCTCGACCGGCTGGTCAGCGCGGGCAGCGTCATATTGTATGCGATGAAGGACGGGCGGGCCTGGCGGCTCTCCCTGGGCGCCGGCGGCGCAGCGGCAGTGCAGCAACCCTTTCCCGGCTGGTTTCACGAGATGTCAGCGGCGACGGTCCCGGAACACTACATCCGGGGACTCAACAAGGCGCCGGACGGACCCGGCATGTCCGCCATTGTGTGGGGGGTCCAGTTGCCCGCCTCCACCCGCGACGCGATTGCATCACTCACACAGGGCCGGCCGGGCGGCGAACTGGTGATCCGGGGTGACGGTCGGGTGCTTCTCGAGAACTGACGCCATGCAGGCCACGAACCTCATCCCGGTGGCGATGCTGGCCCTGCTGCTGGCCGCCGGCTGCAGCCAGCAGCCGATACGTCCCGAGCAGGGCGAGGAATCCGCACTGCATGAATGGGTCAGGACCCGGCTGGCACCCGATGTTTCGCTGCAGCTTCGAGAGCATCCGCGCTTTCGGGGAGAATCGGTAATAATCGTGCGCCTCGATGGCGATGACATCCAGCCGGATATCGACGGGCTGACGCGCAGCATCCGCGACCAGCTGATGGACCGCATGCTGAACACACCCGGCGTGAACGTCCCCTGGCAACCGCAACAGCCGCCGCTGCAGCACCATCGCCGACTCGACCAACTACAGTGCGGAAGAATACGGGAGGCCGATTATTTTATCGGTATCGAGATTACCCGTACGACGACGTCGGCGTTTCGGGTCTCGGTACGCGCGCTGGATGTGCGTGCGGGCGAATGGGTCAGCGGTTTCAGTCGGCACTGGTCCGGGGATCTGACGGCTGCCGAGCTGCGTGCACTGCAGGTGCGGCGTACCGATGAATCGCTGCGCGGCCTGAGGGTGCTACCCTTCAGCGCCGGTCAGACAGACCTGGCTGCCAACTACCTCGCCAATAATCTCAGTTGCCTGTTGCGGCAGCAGGGCGTCGAAGACCTGAGGATCCGGGTGCAGACACCCGACGCCGAAGACAGGCGGTTGCGTTCACTGCTGGCGCTGATTGGCAATAACCTGTCCCGCTATCGCGAGGTGCAGGTGACCGATAACGAGCGGCAAGCGAACTTCGTACTGCGCGGCGAGCTGCACCTGCTCCAGCCGAACCTCTACCAGATCTGGGTGATCCTGCACCCGAAAGGCTCCGGCCTGCATCTTGCGGGCATGGATACCGCCACTTATCTGCGTGTCCAAGCCGTCGGCAGCCCGCCTGCGACGCGCGGCGTAGCGCGG
>JASFJQ010000167.1:0-5434 GCA_050121305.1 Chromatiaceae bacterium | reverse complement strand
GGGTTCATCCCCACATGCTGGAGCAGCAGGTCAGAATCCTTGGCAATGCTGGCGCCCACCAGGAAGAACGCAGCCGATGAAATATCGGCCGGCACATCGATGTCGCAGGCCCGCAGGCGGCCACCGCCGGAGAGGCAGATGGTCTGGCCTTCGCGCCGCACCGGGTAACCGAATCCCTGCAACATGCGCTCCGTGTGGTCGCGGGTCGGTGCCGGCTCGTGGACACAGGTCTCTCCCTGCGCAAACATGCCGGCCAGCAATAGGCAAGACTTGACCTGGGCACTGGCTACCGGCATGCGATAGTCGATTGCTCGCAGCGCCTCGACCGGCCGTATCCGCAGCGGTGCGGTGCCGCCCTCGGCCGCCTCGATACGCGCGCCCATCGCGGCCAGGGGGTCGGTGACCCGGCGCATCGGCCGGCGCGACAGAGAGGCATCCCCGACCAGCGTAACCTCGAGGCCCTGGCCGGCCAGCAACCCCGATATCAAGCGCATCGATGTCCCCGAGTTGCCGAGATCCAGCGGCCCGGTCGGCGCCTGCAGACCGCGCATGCCTACGCCATGGACGGTCACGCGGCCGTCCTCCGGCCCGTCGATCCTCACCCCCATCGCACGGAAGGCACGCAGTGTTGCGAGGCTATCCTCGCCCTCCAGAAAACCACAGATCCGGGTGACGCCCTCGGCGAGCGCGCCGAGCATGATGGACCGATGTGAGATCGACTTGTCGCCCGGGACACGCAGCGTGCCGTGCAGCCGGCCGCCGGGGCTGGCCAGAAACTGGATGTCACTGGAGGCCACTCTCGAATCCTTCGCAGATAACGCGCGCAAAGGCTAATCGCAGGCGCTCAAAAAGACAAGTATTTGCTGAAAAAACATGTGCTTAATGAACATCCCACGCAGCTCAAAGGCCATCCACATAACGGTCTCGTGCCGCCTTTGCGCGTTCGAAAATCGCCAGCAGGGCATCGGCATCCGCGGAATCGATGCGCAATGCAAGTTCGTTCATCTCGTCCGCGAAGCCGGCCAACATCGGACCGAGCGCCTGGCGGTTGGCGATACAGATGTCCCGCCACATCACTGGATTGCTCGAGGCAATCCGGGTGAAATCACGGAACCCGCCAGCGGCATAGCGGAATATCTCATCGTTGGCCTTCAACCGCGCCAGCATATCCACCAGGCCAAAGGCCAGCATGTGCGGTAGGTGGCTGGTCGCAGCCAGGACCTCGTCATGGTGCGCAACGGACATCTCGCTGACCTCCGCGCCACAGACCTGCCACATCTCTCGCACGCGGGCTACGGTCTCTGCATCATTGGCCTCGAGCGGCGTGAGGATCACGCGTCGCCCCTGGTAGAGGTCGGCCAGCGAGGCAGCCACACCGTTCTTTTCGGTGCCGGCGATCGGATGCCCGGGAATGAAGCGCGGCAGTAGCCTTGGCGCCGCCGCCTGACAATCCGCGACTACACTGCCCTTGGCACTTCCGGCATCGGTAACCAGCGCATGCGCAGGCAGGGTGTCGGATATCGCAGCAAAGGTCTCACGCATCGCGCCAAGCGGCACGGCAAGAAAGACCAAATCCGCAACTGCAGCGGCGGCAGCGGCGTCATGCGTGTAACGATCAATCACACCGAGCGCCACCGCCTCCTCCAGATTGGCCTCGCTGCGGCCGCAGCCGATGACTTCCCCGACATAGTCTGCAGCGCGCAACGCACGCGCCAGCGAACCACCGATCAAACCGACCCCGATGACCGCCAAGGTGCCGATCCCGCTGCTCACAGCACCTGCTCCAGCGCGGCGAGAAAACGCGCGTTTTCATCGCCGATTCCGACACTCACGCGCAGATGGTTCGGCAGCCCATAGTTGGCGATGGGACGGGTCACCACGCCCAGACGCAGCAGCGCCTGATCCACCGCCCCGGCATCGCGACCGAGGTCTATTGCGAGAAAGTTTCCCGACGACGGAATGTAATCCAGGCCAAGACGCTCGACACCTTTGACCAGCTGGCGCATGCCTGCGTCATTGGCGGCCACCGAGCGCTGGATATAGTCCCGATCGTCCAGCGCCGCCAGGGCAGCCGCCTGGGCAAAGCTGTCGACATTGAACGGCTGGCGCACGCGATTCAACAGGTCCGCGACGTCTGGATGCGACAAGCCATAACCGATGCGTAGCGCGGCCAGCCCATAGGCCTTGGAGAACGTCCGCGTGACAATCAAGTTGGAATACTCACCCAACCACTGGCTGACATCGGGGTGGTCTTTAGCATGCACATACTCGAAGTAGGCCTCGTCTACCACGACAATCGTGTTCGCCGGCACCGCCTCGATGAACGCCTTCAATGGCGCGGCCTTCAGCCGGGTCCCGGTCGGGTTGTTCGGATTGGCAATCCAGACAACGGCTGTCAGATCGGTAATCATTGCCTGCATGGCGGCGAGGTCATGACCGAAGTCGGCGGCGGGGGCGACCCGCAGCGTCGCACCGACAGCGGTACTGCTGAGCGGGTATACCGCAAAGGCATATTGCGAGAACAGACTCTCGCGCCCTGGCCAAAGAAACACGCGCGCAATCATGTCCAGCACATCGTTGGAGCCGTTACCGACCGTGACGCAGGCCGGAGAGACCCCGTGATGATCTGCCAGCGCAGTGCGTAAGGCATAGGCGCCCCCGTCTGGATAGCGCGTCAGGGTCTCCATCTCAGCGGCCAGCGCCGCCCGTACACGCGGACTGGGGCCCAACGGATTCTCGTTCGACGCCAACTTGATCGAGTCGGCGATACCCAGTTCGCGCTCGAGCTCGGCGAGTGGCTTGCCCGGCACATAGGGGCGAAGCTGTGCGAGCCCAGGGGCTGCGATATCGAGGTAACGATTAGCCAATCAGACTACCGCCTTGGGATAAGAGCCCAGCTCTTTGTACATTCCCGCCTGCTGCCTGAGCGTCTGCAGTGCAGCGGCTAGCTGCTCGTCATCCCGATGGCCGTTGATGTCGATGAAGAAGACGTAATCCCAATTGCCCCGGCGTGAGGGCCGCGATTCAATCCGTGTCATGCTGATGCCGTGCTCAGCGAGCGGGGCCAGCAGCCGGTACAGACCCCCCGCCTCATTACGGGTCGATAGCAACAGGCTGGTCTTGTCGTCACCCGAGGGCGGTACGACGTGCTGGCCGATGACCAAAAAGCGCGTGGTATTGCCCGGATCGTCCTCGATATTTGGCGCCATTACCTGCAGATCATATAACTCGGCCGCCATCGCACTGGCAATCGCTGCGCTGTGCTCCGCCTGCTTGGCACGCTTGGCTGCCTCGGCATTGCTGCCGACGGGCACGCGTTCGACAAACGGCAGATGACGATCGAGCCAGCCACGACACTGCGCCAATGACTGCTGATGCGAATACACGGTTTTCAAGGTGCTGAGATCGGGCGTCTGGCCCAGCAGATTGTGGTGAATGCGCAGACTCACTTCACCGCATATCTGCAGAGGCGAGTTCAGAAACATGTCGAGGGTATGGCTGACCACACCCTCACTCGAATTCTCGACCGGCACTACCCCGTAGTGACACCCGCCGCTCTCGACCTCTTGAAAGACATCCGATATCGCGGTCAGCGGCAAGGTACTGACCGCGTGGCCAAAGTGCTTCAGCGCAGCCGCCTGGGTAAAGGTGCCCTCGGGTCCGAGAAATCCGATGTTCAGCGGCAGCTCCAGCGCCAGACATTCCGACATGATCTCCCGGAACAATCGCGCCACCGCTTCGCTGTCCAGCGGACCCTGATTGCGCGCTTTGATGTCGCGCAGCACTTGCGCCTCGCGTTCCGGCCGGTAGAACAAAACCTCGGTGTCGGCGGACAGCTTTACCTGCGCCACCTCCTGCGCAGCCAGAGCACGCGCATTCAGCAGATCGTGAAGCTGCCGGTCTATATCGTCGATACGATCACGTATCGCGGCAAGTTGCTGTTCTTCGCTCATTCCAGACCTTCAATCCGCACATTGCGTCCGACCGGAACTTGCATCATAACTGCTGGTAGCACCGCTGAGCGACGAACCCTATTCGCAACCCAGGCAGCGCACCGACAAGACGCCATCAATCTCGGTAATCCGTTGAATCGCCTGATCGGACGGCGCGCGGTCGACATCGATTAGCGTCACCGCAATTTCCCCGCGCGATTTGTTCAACATATCGATGATGTTGAGATTTGCTTCGGCGAGGTCTGTCGAGACCTGGCCGAGCATGTTTGGCACGTTGCTGTTGACCACCGCGATGCGGAAGCCATCTTCGGTCCGTGGCAGAGCGATCTCGGGAAAATTCACCGAATTGGAGACATTCCCATTTTCCAGCCAGTCGCGAACCTGCTCGGCCACCATGACCGCGCAGTTCTCCTCGGCCTCTGCCGTGGATGCCCCGAGGTGCGGCAGGGTAACAACGCGCGGGTGGCCTTTCAAAAGACTACTCGGGAAGTCGCAGACATAGGCATACAGATGACCGCTGTCCAGCGCGGGCACCACCGCGTGATCGTCAATGATCCCGTTACGCGCAAAGTTCAGCAGGACCGAGTGGCGCCTCATCAACTTGATGCGCTCGGCATTGATCATGTTCTGGGTCGCGTCCGTCAGGGGCACATGAAAGGTGATGAAGTCCGAACGGGCCACCAGGTCGTCCACCGACAGCGCCTGTTCGACCTCTGATTCCAGCGCCCAGGCCGCACGCACGGTGATGGTCGGATCGTAACCGAGCACCTTCATGCCCAATCCACGCGCGGCATTGGCTACTTTGACACCGATCGCCCCGAGACCAATGACACCCAGCGTACGTCCGGGGAGTTCGAAACCCACGAAGTTCTTTTTGCCTGCCTCGACCGCCTTGTGGATCGCCGCGTCGTCGCCTTCCAGGTCCATCGCGAAGCGCCACGCCTGGCCGATGTTGCGCGCCGCCATCAGCATGCCGGCGAGCACCAACTCTTTGACTGCGTTCGCATTCGCCCCCGGCGCATTGAACACGGGAATGCCTGCCTGCGTCATCGCATCGACCGGGATATTATTGACACCCGCCCCCGCGCGCCCTATCGCTTTGACCGAGTCGGGCAGTGCCAGGTCATGCATTCTTGCAGAGCGAACGAGGATGGCATCGGGATGGCTCATCTCGGAGGCGATCTCGTATTTATCCCGCGGCAGACGGTCGAGCCCGGCTACCGAGATATTGTTTAGAGTCTGTATCTTGTACATCTTGTTGCCCGTCCGTCATCGACTATCGAAATCCAGGATCCCCGGCGCATCGAAAGCCACGAGGCCGAGCAAATCCGGTGCGTCGCGAACCGTGCGGTCGACGCTTTCCGCACGCTGCGACGAAGACTCAACCCCTTGTGCGTTCGAATTCGGCCATGAAGTCGACCAACGCCCGAACGCCCTGCTCGGGCATGGCATTGTAGATGCTGGCACGCATCCCGCCGACA
>JASFJQ010000166.1:0-5447 GCA_050121305.1 Chromatiaceae bacterium | reverse complement strand
GCCTAGGAGCCTGCGCGGTAGAAATACCCGTAGCGAAAAAGTGGCACGGCGACGACAGTTTTCTGTTCTTTTGAGGCGCGTAGTGGGCACTACGCAACGAAAAATAACAGGAAAATGGAACGCCGTGGCGCTTTTGCAGTAGGGATACCTTCTACCGCGCAGGCTAGGTAGCGCGCTCAGCGAGCGGCAGCTGCCGTCCAACCACCCTTTGCCTCGATAGAGACGTAGTGGGGTAGATCAATCGACGTCCATCGCCTTTGATTACGAATCAGCCCCACTACCTACTGAGCTACGCCAGCCTGGAGAAACCTACTGTCGACGCAGCAAAAATGTAGCAAAAAAGCGACAAGGGCGCATGATGGAGCAAGGCTACTCACGGGCAGTCGCGTCTCTCCACGTTCACGCCCTCGGCCAGAGGAAGATCAATCGGCGCGTTGCTTTGCCGCGCGTCCCTCACTACCAGCCAGCGGCGCTCGCGCAGTGAGGTGTTCTCCTTGAGCTCGGTGGAAAATCCCTTGTCCCCCACCCTTTCCGCGTGCCGCCTTGCACTGGCCTCACGTCGGAACAGCCCCAAGGAAATCGCGTTGCGTAAGGGGCCGGAACGGAACAGCCAGGTGTCCTCGAAACCCGCATCCGCGAGCTCCTGCAATTTCGTGAGACCGGCGGCGCGCGACGCGAGGGCAGGGATAAGCACGTAGTAGCCATTCACCTGCGCATACTCCTCACTCACATCGGATACCAACGTCAAGTAGTTGGGCAGGCGATTGATCAGCGCATCTGCATCATCGGGTGTCAAGGGTCCAATGCGTGAGCACGGAGCCTCCGCCCACTGCACCGCTACTTGGGATCCCTCTGCGGCGGCAATGATCGCTGGCGACTCGGCATCCATCGCCGCAGAAGCCGTCGGCTGTGGCGTCTCGATGACGTCTGTAGCCCTTTTCAGTTGCGTCGTTGCAGGCCGTCCGGCGTCTTGCGACAAGGCCACCCCGGCGGCGTCAGACCGTCGTTGCGCCGACACGGTTTCATCGATCGCTTCTGGTGCCGTCGGCGCTTGGGTCTGCGGTGAATCGGCGGGACTTCGTAAGACGAGTCCTGCTGGCGGAACGGCTGGGGCCGTGCCATCGGCCTCCGGCAGTCTGGCGGTCTGCCGCTGGGACTCGGTTTTGATCGGCACCATCCCCGTCGGGGCCGCGGGCACTGTAGGTTCTCGCAACATAGCATCCGACACGAAGGTAACGGCCTCGCTGTCTTCCTCGCCCACTTCACTCATCAGCCGCAAATGGCCTATCTCCGGAAGCGCGACTTCGCGCAGGGCAGCCGTCTGGCGCGACTGCTGCTGTGTCCAGAAAAACAGGATCAGATTCGCCATCAGAAGTAGGAGGACGAACCAACGCACTAACGACTCCCACCTGCCGCAAGGACAGCGAGCCCCCTCAGCACCATGTTATCGACTCTATGGCATTGCGCCGGGAGTGACTCAAGGAACGCATCGCCATCGCCGCCCGTGACGAACGTGACGAATTCTTCACCATTAAACAGCGCCGCTGAACCGGTCAGAAAACGTTCGACCAGGCCGGCGACCGCTTGACGCGTACCCAGCGCCACCGCCGTCGCTGTATCACGACCCAGCACCGCCTGGTCTTCCACCTCGCTGTCATGTGGGATAGCGGTATTGCGCAGCAGGCACTCACGCGACAACTGCACGCCGGGCAGAATGAATCCCCCCAGGTGCTGGCCGTCGGAATCCACGAAATCGATCGTGACGGCCGTGCCCGCGTCGATCACGCAAAACGCCTGTCGCGACTGTGCGCGCGCTGCAACCATCGCCAAGAGTCGGTCGACGCCCAGTTGGCGGGGCTTACGATAGCCCGAGACAAGATCGGGCATCGGATCCGTTGACTGAACCTGGTGAACCGGCAAGGCAAGGACATTGCGCAGAATGGCGACAACGCTGTCAGTGATCTCCGGTTCGGCGACACTCGCCAGCCAAACGGCATCGACCATTTGGCGGTACTGAGACAGGCACGTCGTCAACAACTTGGGCACGCCTGCATGAGCGCCGTCCTCTATCCGACCCAGCCTTGCATCGTGCGCGCGCGAAAGCTTCCAGCGCGTGTTGCCCAGATCGACCAGCAGTGCTGTCATTGCCTATCCGCCCAGCGCAGGCTCACCTCTCCGGCAAGGTGTTCGCTGAGCCCCTGCGGGCCTTCAAGTACGACTGCCCCGGACTCGCTCACACCGCGGTAAACGCCGGCGATGGTCTCACTGCCCTGTAGGATTTTGACGCGTTGTCCGCAAAGGCCATCGAAGACATCCCAGCGCACCAGAAATGGCGCCAGGCCACTGTTGGCGTATTGTCCGCAAGCACCAATCAAGGCGTCGATAAGCATCCCGGCGAGTTGATTGCGTGAAATCTCTGGCGCGCCCGCCAGCACCAAGTCAGTCCAGGGTCGATCGATCTGCAGGGCATGCTTTGGCGAAACTCGGATGTTGAGACCAACCCCGACGATGGCATTCACCGGCCCTCCCGTCTCGCCCATTGCTTCGACCAGGATCCCGCACAGTTTGCGATCATCCACCATCACGTCATTCGGCCATTTTAGCCAGTGGCTCTCGAGCCCCAGGCGCTGAAGGACCTCGGCCACGACAACGCCAGCCGCCAGACTCAATCCCGACAGTTCGCTCATTGGCAGATCAAATCGCCAGGCCAAAGACAGATAAAGACTTTCGCCAAACGCCGAGACCCAATGGCGACCACGCCGGCCGCGGCCCGCAAACTGGTGCTCCGCCAGCCAGACGCGCGCACGGCCGCTTTCTGTGGGGAGGTCTGCGGCGGCGGAGCTGTTGGTCGACGCAGTGGTCATCATCAACGACATCGCCTCCAGGGCTTGTTCTGCATAGCCGCTGAGACCGCGCCGGATTCGTTGCTCATCCAATAGCTCCAATGGCCCGGCAAGACGATAGCCACGCCCACGGATCGCCCCGATCGTTAGACCCAGATTCGACTCGATGTGCTGGACGTGTTTCCACACCGCGGTCCTGCTGATACCCAGCGTCTGGGCGAGCTCTTGCCCCGAATGAAAATGACCGTCGGACAACCGCTTGAGAATACGTTGTCGTACCTGCTGCATATGTACTCAAGCGATATCCAGGTGATTGGAACGCAACCATGCCGCGCGCCGGGCAAGCACCGTTGAATCGAGTTCTTCGGCAGGCAACAGCCAGAGATCACAGGTATCCGCCGGCGCCGCCGGCGTCGGGAGCTGGGTAACCGCAAGCCTGTCACGCCGGAAGTAATGCATGTCGGCTGGCTCACCATTCATGCGTTGCAGTAACCCGCCGAGATTGGCCGCGGTCAGGCGCTCCCCATCCAAAGCCACCAGTAAATCGCCGGGCGCAAGGCCGGCAAGCTGCGCCGGCCCGCCAGCAATCACCTGTAGGAGCCGCAGTCCGGCCGGCTGTTCCTCGAACCGAACACCCAACGCCGGCGGCACTGGATTCTGATCCGGCTTCACTACGGTGCGATAGCCGCCAAGGTCTTCGCCATTATTGGCCGGTCGCAGGCACTGACCGATTCCAACGCTTTCGAACCAGGCTTGCAGGGGCAGCTCATCCGTACCATAGATGTACTGCTGGAAGAAATCATCCAACGGCGCACCGAGCAGTGAGGCAGCCTCTTGCTCTATGCCGCGCTCGGGTACACCTCGACCGCTCATGCCGTAACGCTGCCAGAGTCGCCGCATTAGATCGTCCAACGAGATGCGATCCGCGCTGGCCTCGCGCAGCGTCATATCCAATCCAAAAGCGACCAAGGCCCCTTTCGTGTAGTAGCTTACGATCGCGTTCGGTGCATTCTCGTCTTGCTTGTAGAACTTGGTCCACGCATCAAAGCTCGACGCGGCGACGGACTGCCGCGCCCTGCCTGGATTGCGCTGCACACGGGTCACCGTAGTCGCGAACAGATCGAGATAGTCTTCTGCGGTCAGCACCCCGCTGCGCGCCAACGCAAGCTCATCGTAGTAGGACGTGATTCCTTCGAATGCCCACAGCAGCTCGGTATAGGCCTCGGCGCTGAGGTCCGCTTCGGCCAGGCGCGCCGGACGAATGCGCTTCACGTTCCACAGGTGAAAATACTCATGGCTGCAGAGCCCGAGATAACGCCGATATCCCTTGTCGGGCTTCGCAACGCCGGGCGACGGGAGATCCGATCGCTTGCAAATGAGACTGGTACTGTCGCGGTGTTCCAGGCCGCCATAGCCATCGGGCGTTGCCAGGGTCAGGAAAATATATTTGTCGACCGGCAATTCACCAAACATCGCGACATGTTCGCCACAGATACCGGCTATATCTCTGCAAATCCGATCAATGTCGAATCTCCCTCCATCGCTGACGACGAACTGATGCGGGACACCGCCGATAGTGAATTCGACCCTCTGGAAGACACCGATCTCGACCGGGCAGTCGATAAGGTCTGCGTAGCGATCGCCCGCATAAAGACCAAACCCGCGCTCATCGGTGTCGCGCGGGGGCAATGCCGTCGCCACCCGCCAACCCTCTGTTGAACCCTCGACGGGCGGCCGTAAGGCCAGCTCCCAAGGGCTGTCCTGGCATCCTTCAAGGGCGAGAAAGAGGCAGGTACCGTTGAAATATGCCCGCGTCTGATCGAGGTAGGCGCCGCGTACGGACAGGTCGAAGGCATAAACCCGATAATCTATGACGACCTCAGCGCCGCAGTCGCCAATGCGCCAGGTCTGCTTGTCAATCTTTGTGAGAGCAACGGCGCCGTTCGCATCATGTGCGCCAATGGCTGTGATGTTCCGGGCGAAGTCTCGAATCATGTAGCTGCCTGGAATCCAGGCCGGCAATGTAAGGTGTCGCCCACAAAGGTCGGTCTGCGCGAGGCGCAGCCGCAATACGAACTCGTGGGCCAGGAGATCCAAGGCCCTTATCTCATAAGTCAGCGTACTCATCGCTCCTCTTCAGGTTCCGATTTGCGGGAGGTCGTCAGCAGGCGACAAAGTGCGAACCCGATGGCTACACGACTGGTGCGTTATTCAACCACAACCGGCTATCAGATGGTGCAATGAACCCACAGGAAGGAAAAAACCCCGGCCACTCACGCGACCGGGGTTTTTGTTTAAAGCCTGGCAGTGACCTACTCTCACATGGGGAGACCCCACACTACCATCGGCGATGCACCGTTTCACTTCTGAGTTCGGGATGGGATCAGGTGGTGCCAATGCTCTATTGCCGCCAAGCAAACTGGTTGAAAATTTGGGGTCAGAGTCAAATCACTCGGGCTTCTGTGTCATTGAGTCAAGCCATGAATCGGCCCTGTAATTTGACTCTGACCCCAATATTTTCGGTTCGGTTTGATCGTTTAGGCGCCCATGTCAGTTCGCTTAAACCCAAAGATTTTGGGTGTTATATGGTCAAGCCTCACGGGC
>JASFJQ010000165.1:0-5467 GCA_050121305.1 Chromatiaceae bacterium | reverse complement strand
TGACCAATGACCAGGTCAAGGTCTTCCGCGATTGGCGCAACAAGAATCGCGTACCGCTGATCCATGCGATGAACCAGATCATCAAGGAACGCGCGGCCTTCCAGCGGATTGCGCTGAACCCGCAGACCCGTGAGGAGGTGCTGTATGCCAAGCAGGAAGAGATCTTCAAGCTGCACCGCAAGGTGCTCAAGTACCAGCTCTCGTGCCGGCGCAATATCCTCGACACCTTCGATGACGAGCAATGGGACAATTTCCGTTTCGTGCTGAGCGAGACCGGCTTCGCGCTCGATTAGCCCGAACGCACCGATACACACCAGATTCAGATGGCGAGAAAGGAGGGCATATGAAGGCCTGGCAGCTCGGGATGATTTTATTGTTGGCCAGTGGCTCGGCGACGGCGGTGATGCATCAGGAGCCGATCAGCTACAAGGACGGCGATGTCGAACTGAAGGGTTTTATCTATTGGGACGATGCATTCACCGGCAAGCGCCCCGGCGTGCTGGTCGCGCACGAGTGGTGGGGCCTGAACGATTACGCCAAGTTGCGCGCAGAGATGCTGGCGGAGACCGGCTACGTCGCCTTTGCGGCAGATATGTATGGTGCCGGCAAGATCACCCGGCACGCCGATGAGGCGAAGGGCTGGATGCAGCAGATCTCGTCCAATGCAGAGGCCTGGCAGCGGCGGGCCAATCTGGCATTGGAGCAGCTGAGGGCCCACCCGCAGGTCGATGCCGAGCGGCTGGCCGCGATCGGCTACTGCTTCGGCGGTGCCACCGTGATGCAGATGGCCTACACGGGCGCCGATCTCGCGGGCGTAGTGAGTTTCCACGGTTCGCTACCGCCGGCCACGCCGGAGCAGGCGGCCAAGGTGAAGGCCCGGGTATTGGTCGCCCACGGCGATGCCGACACCTTCGTCCCGGCCGAGCGCATCCAGGCCTTCAAGCAGGCGCTGTCGCAGGCGAATGTCGATTGGGAGATGGACATCTACGGTGGCGCCAAGCACTCGTTCACGAACCCCTACGCAGACGGTTACGGGATGGATGGTCTGGCCTATCACGAGGCGGCCGACCGGCGCTCCTGGCTGAGGGCACTGGCGTTTCTGGAGGACATCTTCGAACAAGAGCCCTGACCAAGCCCGCACCGTCTGGGTGCGCACACGGGGCAGGCGCCTCGATATGGGGCGCCGCAGGTCGCTTGGGTAATTGGGCGTGCCGGGCAATCCATCGGTGAGACAGAGGTTACACGCGGGTATGAGTCTTGCATTATGTTCTCAGGCAACCGATCCGCCGGTGCCATCCGCCCCACTCGACTTCGACGGTCGCCTACGAGTCAGACCGGGCGCGAAAACGATAGCTGCCAGGCGTTTTGGATGAACACGCAAGCTCTTCAGCTCTCCCCAGTACAGCAATACCTCGAACAGCTGCACGACGAACTGCTCGCGATGACTGGTGGCGAGGTCGCGAACTATATCCCCGAACTGACCCATGCCGATCCCGCCTGGCTGGGGATCGCGATCGTGACCGTCGACGGGCATGTCTACCAGGTCGGGGATTCGCGCCAGAACTTCACGATTCAGTCGATCTCCAAGGCCATCACCTACGGCCTGGCGCTCGAGGATCGCGGTCTCGATCACGTGGTCTCCAAGGTCGGCGTCGAGCCGTCGGGTGAGGCCTTCAATTCCATCAGCCTGGAATCGGAGACCGGACGGCCACTGAACCCGATGATCAACGCCGGGGCGATCGCCACCACGGGCATGGTGGTGGAGAAGCACGGCGTCGATCCGATGACGCGGATCCTGCAGACCTTCTCCCGATTCACCGGCCGCCCGCTGGAGATCGACGAAAAGGTCTATCGGTCGGAGAGCGACACCGGGCACCGCAACCGGGCCATCGCCCATCTGCTGTACGGGCACGGCATTGTCGATCGCACACCCGAGGACGTGCTGGATCTGTACTTTCGACAGTGCTCCATCCTGGTGACGGCGCGCGACCTGGCGATGATGGGGGCCTGCCTGGCCAACAACGGCGTAAACCCGGTGACCGGCGTGGTCGCCATGCAGTCGCGTTATGTCGAGAAGGTGCTGAGCGTAATGAGCACCTGCGGTATGTACGACTACTCGGGTGGTTGGATCTTCAATGTCGGCATGCCGGCCAAGAGCGGCGTGGGCGGCGGCATCATGGCGGTGCTGCCCGGTCAGTTCGGGCTCGGCGTGTTCTCGCCCGCGCTCGACGAGAAGGGTAACAGCGTGCGGGGTATCGAGGCCTGCAAGCGCCTGTCGAACGACTTCAGTCTGCACCTGTTCAATGTCGCGCGCTCGACCTCCGCATCGATCGTGCGCAAGGTCTACGACAGTGCAAAGTTTGCATCGCGTCGGCGTCGCAGCGCCGCCGAACTCGAGCTGCTGGCGACCCAGGGCCGCCAGGTACGGATCTACGAGCTGCAGGGCGAGCTGTTGTTCGGCAACACCGAGTCCGTGACGCTCGACATGCTGACCGCGTTCTCCGACGCCGAATATCTGGTGGTGGATCTGAAGCGGGTGATCGCCGCAGACCGGGCATCGATCCTGTTGTTGAGCGAGCTCTGCGTGCGGGCCGAGTATGCGGGAAAGTCGCTGTTCTTCACCCACGGTAGTCACCTGTACCGCGTCAGGAAGCATCTGCAGACCTTGGCCGAGGCCAGGCAGCAGCCCGATTGGCTGCACTTCGAAGACACCGATCATGCGGTCGAGTGGTGTGAGAATCGCCTGCTGGCGGGTGCGCATATCGAACTGACGACGGAGTTCCCTACCCAGGATCTGTGCCAACAATACCTCTGCACCGGGATGACCCCGCAGGAACTGGTGAGCCTCGAACAGGCCGGTCAGAAGCGCGAGTTTGCGAAGGGGACCCGCATCGTGCGCGCCGGGGATAGCGCGGAGTCGATGTATTTCATCTTGAGTGGTCAGGTGGATGTCATGGTCGATACCAATGGTGGCCAGCAGCTGCGGCTGACCACGCTCGGCTCGGGTACGGTATTCGGCGAAGTCGCGCTGGTGAACCAGCAGCGACGCACCGCGGATGTGGTGGCGGCCTCAGATGCGCTGTGCCTCGAGGTCCGATTCGATGACCTGCAGGATGCCGTGCGGACCCGGATGCTGGTGAATATGGCCAGCTATTTCGCCAGCAAGATTCAGCGCGATACCGAGCTGGTGCAGCACCTGGGGTAGCTCCCCTGTGTCATACAAGGCCCGCTGCTCGACGCCATGCTTTGCTGTTAAGCTTTGCTATCAACAACGGCCCGATGACGTGCTTTCCGAGTTCGCCGTGAAACAGGGCGTGACATGAAAGGAGATCAAAATGACGGACTATTTGCGACTGTCCCGCGTGTTGAGTATCACTGCCATAGTCTGCTGGGGCCTCCCCACCTGGCTATCAGCGGCGCCTTCAGTAACGCTGAGTGGCTGCGGTGACCTGGGCCTGTCGGCCGCGGGCGCATCGGCGCGTATCGCGGAGACCACCAAGCCACCGGAGGCACCAAAGCCGGACAAGACCGCCGACGAGGAGGAGGACTGCGATTGAGGGTCGCGGTCGGCCAAGCAAATACCTCGATAAATAAATACTAAACAATTATTTATTGGCCATAGTTCAACGGAATTCTACACCAAGGCAGACTCCGGCCGCGATGCCTATCGGTGCGGTGCGACAGGGCCTGGCGACTGCCTGCGGAATCGCAGATAAAACTGCGTCTGCATGAAATCCAGACGCTCGGTCAGCGCGAATCCCGCCGCGGTGATCTCGGCGATGACCTGCTCTTCACCGGCACGCACATGGCCCATCACCCAGGGGCTGCTGATGCCCGGGATGCGTTTGAAATCGATAACCACCAGCTCACCGTCGGGCCGCAGTGCGCGATGGATGCTGCGCAGCGTCGATTGCGGGTATTCGAAGTGATGGTAGGTGTCGCTGATGAAGACCAGATCGACGCTCTCCGGTGGGAGGCGAACGCTCTGCGGATCGTTGACGATGCCGACCACGTTCACCAGCCCCTGATCGCGTGAACGCTGCACGCTGGCATCCACGAAGTTCTTTGCGATATCGACCGCATAGACCCGACCGCCCGGCGCCACCTCGCGCGCCATCAGCGCGGTGAAGAACCCGGTGCCTGCACCGACGTCGGCGATGTCCTGTCCTGGCCGCAGCCGCAGGTGGCGGACGATATCGTCGCGCCGGTCCCAGACCTCGCGGCCGTCGCGCTCGAACACACCGCGCCACTGGGTGACATTCGGGTTCTCGTAACTGCGGTTGATGCCGGGGTTGACGTTCTGTTCGGCGAATCCGGGCGCCGCCGACAATGCCAGCGCCAATAGCCCGACGAGCATACGTACCCGACAGGCACGGCGTTTACGACGATCGCGCAACACAGGCTAGGGAGCCATGATGACGACTATTGCTCGGGCCACTTGATCCATCGCGGCCGGTCGGCACTCTTGTCGATCACGGCATCGAGGTGTTCTTCGCGCACCAATGCGGTCACCACATACTGATCGCGCTCATGGCCCAGATCCTCGATCTTGTGCAGTCGGGCGATACAGTGATTGCACATCAGGTCTTCGAGGTGCTCGTGGCTGATGGTAAACATCAAGGTCTTCATCGGATCCTGCTTCGCCTCTGCTGGGCGTTGTCGCGACTCATGCTGCAAAGATAGACCCGTTCGCTGTCGCTGTGAAAGCCCGGCCGCAAAAGCAGAACGAGGTTCTCCCCAGATCCCCATTCAGAGATCCTCCCTCGGTGGCGTCAGCCAATCCCTCGATGCCTTGTAGGAGGAGTCCGAGAATCCTCTCGGTCGCCGGACACCGGCTTGCCGTATGGGGCGAAGTCGTCTAGCTTTGCACCCTGGCTGGGGACCAAGCCCGCGGGCATCTGCCCGAGGTCGTCGCCGCGCATTTTTCATATCACCCAGGGAAGGGAAGATATGCCGCACAGCACGCAGAGCAGACCGTTGGACACGGGCCTGGCCTGTCTGGTCAATCTCGCACGCCTGCATGGCCTGGCCGCAGATACGGCGCAGCTGCGCCACCTGTTTCCAGCGACCAGCGATATCCCTGACACCACCGTGTTGCTGCGCGCGGGTCGGCACCTGGGGCTGCGGGTAAGGCTGATCGAGAGTCGCTGGCAGTCTCTGCAAAAGCTGCCGCTCCCGGCCATCGCCGAACACGACGACGGTCACTTTCTTGTGCTGGCCGGTATCCGCGACGACAAGGTCTTGATTCAAGACCCGCTGGAACAGCGACCGCTGTCGTTGCCGCGGGAGATCTTCGAGGCGGCCTGGTCCGGTCGGCTGATCCTGGTCACTCGCCGGGCCTCGCTGAAGTCACCGGATGCGAGATTCGGTTTCGGCTGGTTCATACCGGCGATCATCCGGCATCGCAGACTATTCGCCGAGGTACTGATCGCCTCGTTCTTTCTGCAGCTCTTTGCGCTGGTCACGC
>JASFJQ010000164.1:0-5510 GCA_050121305.1 Chromatiaceae bacterium | reverse complement strand
CGCCTGTTCACGCAGTGCCTCGGCCTGTTCCTTGTCGGCGATCGCGGGCGACTCTTCCCAGCGCTCGGTCGCGTGGTTGTAGACCGAGAAGCGGTATTGGCGTCCCATCTTGAACACCTTGCTGACGTCTTTCGCCGCCTGGGCCATGGCGTCCATCTTGTTCAGGCCACGCGGGATCCCTGCGTGCGACAGCGAGGCGGCTGGACTCGCTGCCGAGTCCGTGCTCGACTCGCCGACATGGATGCGATGGTCTCGCGTCTCGCCGGCCGGCGCGAGTTCCAGAGACTCGATGTTCGGGACCCGCGAGACGATATAACCCGCCATCAGTCGACCCAGCTTGTGGTCCTCGTTCTCGAGCGCCGTCAGTAGCTTGTTGGCCGCGATCTGGGCACGCAGCATCTGGTCGGGCTGCTCCACCCATTCCCGATTGACCTGCCATCCCCGGTCCATATCGGCGTCCATCTTGGCAAAGAAATCCTGGGCCTGTGCCACGAACGCCTCGGGTACGTTGAGCTCCAGCAGTTGGTCGTCGATTACTACCTTCAGTATCATCGCAAGGTTCTACGCAGTCCTGTGATTGGCTATCGTGCTGCGGAATTCTATCGCGAAGGAGAGGTTCCGGCATGCTCTTGGAGATTCCGCAACTGCTGAACCGTGCACAGCTGGACAAGATCCACGAGGTGCTGGCGCAGGCCGCTTTCGTCGATGGCAAGCTGAGCGCCGGCATGGCCGCGAGCAAGGTCAAGCACAACGAGGAGCTGGCGCTCGATCCTGAGTTGTTGCAGCGACTGTACCGCATCGTGATGGCGAGTGTCGGCCACAGTGACCTGTTTCGCAGCGCCGTGCTGCCGGCCAAGGTCGCCGATTTCATCTTCGCCCGTTACCTGCCGGGTATGCACTATGGGGATCATGTCGACGATCCCATCATGGGGCAGGGGCCGAGGTTTCGCAGCGATGTCTCGATGACGGTCTTTCTCAATCCCCCGGACAGCTATGACGGCGGTGAACTGGTGATCCGCACGCCGTTCGGTGATCAGCAGGTAAAGCTGGCCGCCGGACATGCGGTGGTCTATCCCTCGGCCAGCGTGCATCGGGTCGCGGAAGTGACGCGCGGCGAGCGCCTGGTGGCGCTGACCTGGATCCAGAGCTATGTGCGCGACGCGGCGCAGCGCGAATTGCTTTACGAGCTCGACCAGTCGCGGCAGCAGTTGCTGCGGCGCGATGCACAGAGCGATATCACGAAGAACATCGATCGGGCGTATGTAAATCTGCTGAGGATGTGGGCGGAGGTCTGAAAGGCAGCCCCGGCGGGCTGCCTTTTTGCTCGGTCGCGACTGGCGACTGAGTTCAATAACCGCCCTTGCGCAGCACGAACGGCAGTCCGGCGATGCGATTGCCCTGCTTGCTGGGTGCGCCGGGAAACAGCCTGTAGAGGTCTTTGCTGCTCAGCTTCTTGCCCCAGATCTTGCCCATGTCCTTATTGATCTGGCGCTCCATCGGCTGATTGTTATTGTTGTTGAAGTACTCCTCGCGCAGATAGTTCAGTACGTCCATGTGTTCCTGGGTGAGTTCACCCATGGTCTCATCGGCCGCGGCGAGGGCTCTCGCGACATCCTCGTTCCAGGCATGCGGGTCGACTAGGTTGCCGTTGCCGTCCAGTTCGATGGTTGTGCCGTTTACTTCCAAAGCCATGTCTATGCTCCTCTTGATTGACGAGTTCGTGTGCCTATCCGTCCGTCGATCGAAGGTCAACAGGGTCGCATGCCGTCGCGGCGCGGCAGTCTGCCGCTCGCGGTCATGCGAGTGATCGGTGATACCGATCGTCTGCCGGGTGCGCCGTTGAGACGTCCGGATTCATGCAATCCGGCGCGGGATCTTATTCGAATATCAGCATTCGTTAAACCTCCGGCGATTGGCTTTCGGTGCTTGCGCTCGGGGTCAATCGTCGTCTTGCGCCTTCTTCACCGGGTCTATCCCTTTATGGGGGATAAATATGCCGCAGCCCATGTGGCGCAGCGGACCGACGCCTTCCTGCTGTAAACGGACCGATTCCTCGCGGCTCAGGCCGGCGATCATCAGGCTTCTCGTCTGCACCGGACCGTTGGGTCCGCCGACCCCGGCGGTCTTGCCGCACAGGGCCTTGGTCACCCGGATATCGCGCGCGGCCAGCAGCGACACGATGCGCTGCAGGAAGGCGTTCTCGTCGTCTTCCTCACCCGGCTCGAGTACCACATAGCGCGCGAACAGCGTGCCCTGGGCCGAGAGCATCTTCTGCTTCGACTTGCCGATCTTCAGGCTGCAGCCGGCGATCTCCAGCTCGGCACCGTCGAGCGCGTTCTGCACCAGGTCGAGGTGTTCCTTGGGCACCCGCAGCGAAAGCCTGGTGCGGCGCGACAATATGAGTCGCTGGCCCAGTGCGGGATCGGGGCGTTCCCAGCCGTTCTGGGAACCGGCCACGTGCACGGTGTGTACGCCGAGGCGTTCGTCGTCCGCCAGCAGCGGCAAGAAGGCCTGGAGCGCCCTCGACAGCGCGTGCGCATGATCGACGGGCAGCTCGCGACACTGGATGTCGAAACTCAGATCGACGATGTCGTCGGGGACCTCGAAGGGCTTGGGGTTGTCGTCTTCTTGCCAGAACATGATTGCGTACCTAATCCTTCGTTCAGTTGGCCGGGATCTGCGACTGCAGGGCGTCGCGATCGAACCACCACTGGTCCTGCACCAGCACGTCGACCACATTGCGCAGACGGACCAGGAATTTGTCCGGGTCGTCGAGTTCGAGTCGTTGCACCCAGAGGTCGAATTGGCTCTGGTCCTCTACCTCACTGTGACGTCGCGCGACGCGGCCCAACAACTGGTGGGCGAAGAAGCTCAGGCGCTCCTTCTCGGGCCCTTCTTCGGCGCGGATGTCGGCGATGAAACAGGCGGTGGCCGCCGCCACCGCGGCACCGTCGGCGTCGTCCGGGGTATCGTCGATCACATGGCTGAGCAGGTCGACCGAGATCTCGGGGTCGATCGGGAAGGTAACACCGAGCCAGATGCCGTGACCAAGCGCGATCAGCGAGTCCGGCTGGTCGGCCTCATACAGCACATTGCACGAGTCCGCCGCGGCCTCCCAGGCCTGCTCGGAAACGAACAGACCGAGCGCGGTCTGCGCTATCGGCCAGGCCTCGTCGCCGCGCCCCAGGGTCTGCAGCGCCCGCGCGATCTCCAGCTGGAGCGCCGCGCGCTGCAGCGGTGCGGCGTCCTCTGGCAGCCGTTCGAGCTGTGTCCTCAGGTCGACCAGCCGTCCCTCGAGCTGGGCCTGCTGGCCGAGGTCTTTGCGTAGCGACGCCGCGGCCGTGTCCTGCAGTTCATCGGGCTTGAAGTAATCGACCATCAATGGTTCCTCGGATGTTCAGTAGCGGCTGCTAAACGTCGCCTCGAGCTGCTCTTCCCAGTCGGGCGGGGTGTCGGGATAGGGCGGTTTCACGTCGAAGCGCAGAAACATCTCTCCCTCGCGCGCGAATGCCTTGACGAGCTGTTTGAGTTCGTCGAAGTCGGTCACGTCTTGGTTGGCGATCATAATCTGGCTCAGATACAACATCGCTCGTCAGTACTCCGTAGCGGCAGGCAGTCGTTGGTAGTAGCGTGCGCGGTAGACCAGGCGTTTGTTACCGGAGGCCGGGTCGTCGCGAAAGCCATCGCGGCGATGCAGGATGTTGTTGCTGATCACGCCTTCGCCGGGGCCCAGCCGATACCGGTATATGTGGTCGTCGCCGCGTTGAAACAAGTCGAGCAGGAACGCGGCCGCCTCGCGGGTGTCGGCGTCATCCCGCCAGATCACATTGCGCTGACGGGCCGAATAGCGCATGTGCAGGCTGCCGTCGGTCGGCGAGATGGAAAACACCGGGCCGCTGTGGTCCGGACGAATCTGCTGGCCCTGCTCGGTATTGCTCGGGATGGTGAAGGCGTCCGGGGCCATCAGTGCCCGTACCCACGCGGGGTTTTCGTCGCGCAGGCGGATGTAGGCGATCTCGTGGTCGAACAGGTCGTTGGTGCCGCCCTCGGCGGCCGGCTGCGCGCAATACAGCAGCCAGGCACGGACCTGTTGATCGCCGGCGTTGTAATAGCCGTCGGTATGCCAGCCGAGCGGCCGGTTGGTGTAGGGGATATAGGGTTTGTCGGTATCGGTCTGCTTGACGGTGATCGCGGTGATACCGCTGTCCTCGGCGCACAGGTTCTGATCCAGGTCGAGCAGCCCCAGGCGGCGACCAAAGGCGCGCAGCGAGGTCTCGATGTCCACCGGAGGGCGGCGCACGTGGAACAGGGCGAAATTCCGCTTCTCCGAGCTACGCAATAGTGCCTGGCGCTCCTTCGCATCCAGCTCGCCCGGGTCCTGGATGGCAATCGCCTCCGGCATGCCCGCGATTGCGAGCTTGCACGCGCGCCACAGCGCATAGCTGTGGTCGTCATCGAGCGAAAACGGCGTGCGTTTAGCGGTCAGGACATCGGTCTGCATCTCGCATTTCTCGCTCCCGGGGCCGGCCACTGTCGCGGACCAGGGTAAGGGGTTGTTTAAGTAATTTATCATACGCTAATCCACATCGCTGCCCCAAACGGAAAATTTCACGTAATTCAGGCGCCTAAGACTCCGCATTGATCCAGGTCAAAAAACCCCATACCCACAAAGGGATAGACACTTACCCCTGCTCTCCCCCAATGGTGGAGTATGGTGCCACTCAATGGTCCCCTAATATTAGCCACCGGTGATGGGAGGTACAGGGCCTGCGCCGCAGACGCAGCCCGGGCGTCGCGCCGATAGCGCCAGCCCCTTCTGCCCGGACCGTGAACACGAGGATGACGCCAGCAGGCCGAGGGGATTGGCCTGGCGACAGCGGAATTCCGCCAAATACGAACGATTAGTCAGGAGAAACGACAACATGGCAATCGACCGGTATCCAACACCCATGATCGACCAGCTCGAAGAAGGCCCGTGGCCGAGCTTCATCAGCGGTATCAAGCGTCTGCGCGACGAGCATCCAGATCAGCGCATCAACGACGTCACCAACTCACTGTTGGGCCAGCTCGAGCACTCCTACGAGACCCGTAAGGGCTACTGGAAGGGTGGTACGGTCTCCGTCTACGGCTATGGTGGCGGCATCATCCCGCGTTTTTCCGAAGTCGGTAAGGCGTTCCCGGAGTCCAAGGAATTCCATACGCTGCGCGTGCAGCCGCCGGCGGGCAACCACTACTCGACTTCCATGTTGCGCCAGCTGGCGGACAGCTGGGAGAAATGGGGTTCCGGTCTGGTGACCTTCCACGGCCAGACCGGCAACATCATGTTTATCGGGACCACCACCGAGAACACCCAGCACTTCTTCGACGAAATCAACGACTACGGTTGGGATCTCGGCGGCGCCGGCCCCTGCGTGCGCACCGCCATGTCGTGCGTCGGCGCGGCGCGTTGCGAGATGTCCTGCACCAATGAGCAGAAGGCGCACCGTCTGCTGGTCAACAACTTCACCGAC
>JASFJQ010000163.1:0-5562 GCA_050121305.1 Chromatiaceae bacterium | reverse complement strand
CCCCGCCTTGGGGGCAGTGAGAGAGAGCCATGCAAACCAATGCCACAACGACCACGGTGGATTCGGATCAGGAACGCGCGGTCGCCGTGATCTCGGGCCTGGTGGCAAAGGCCAGGACCGCCCAGTCGATCTACGCCGGGTTCGACCAGGAGCGGGTCGATGAGGTCGTCACCGCCGTTGCCTGGACGCTGCTGGATCCCGCGACCAATCGGCGGCTCTCCGAGCAGGCGGTGGCCGATACCGGGCTGGGCCGGGTCGATGACAAGATGACCAAGAACCACCGCAAGACCCTGGGGCTGCTGCGCGACCTCAGGCATGCGCGCACCGTGGGGGTCATCGCCGAGTATCCGGAGAAAGGTCTGATCGAGATCGCTCGCCCGGTCGGCGTTGTCGGTGCCGTGGTGCCATCGACCAACCCGGTCGCCACGCCGTACAACAAGACGTTGAATGCGCTCAAGGGCGGTAATGCCATTATCCTGGCGCCGTCGCCCAAGGGTGAGGCGGTGTGCGAACAGGTGGTCGTCTTGATGCGTGGCGCATTGCGCAGGGTCGGGGCGCCCGAGGACTTGGTGCAGAAACTACCGCCGCCGATCAGCAAGGCCATGACGCACGAGATGATGCGGCAGGTGGACCTGGTGGTCGTGACCGGTTCACAGAACAACGTGCGCGCCGCCTACACTTGCGGAACACCGGCCATCGGCGTGGGGGCCGGTAACGTCCCTACGATCGTCGATGAAACGGCGGACCTGGCCGCTGCGGCCGAAAAGATCGTCGCATCCAAGTCATTCGACAACGCGACCAGCTGTTCGTCGGAGAACAGTCTGATCGTTGTCGCGGATGTCTATGCGCCGATGCTGGAGGCGCTGCAGTCTCGCGGCGCACGCCTGCTCAACAGCGACGAAAAGGAGCGACTCCGATCCGTCATGTGGGTCGACGGCAGGCTCAGTAGCCGGGTGACGGCCAAGTCCGCCGACGAGATCCTAGATCTCGCGGCTATCGATCGTGGCGGTCGCCCGGTGAGCGTCATCCTGGTCGAGGAGGACGCACCCAACCCCGAAAGCAGGTTCTCCGACGAGAAGCTGAGCCCGGTGTTGACGGTCTTCCGTGCCGCGGATTTCGACGATGCCGTGGACCTGGCGCGCGGCGTGCTGGACATCAAGGGGAAGGGCCATTCGGTCGGCGTGCACTCGCGCGATGACCAGCGGACTCTGCACCTCGGTCTTGCGCTCCCGGTGTGCCGCGTCATCGTGAACCAGGCGCACTGCTTCGCCACCGGCGGCTCGTTCGACAACGGCCTGCCGTTCTCACTGTCGATGGGCTGCGGGACCTGGGGTGGCAACAACATCTCGGACAACCTGAACTATCGCCACTATCTCAATACGACGCGCATTGCGCGGACCATCACGCCGGACGAGCCGTCGCTTGACGAGATCTTCGGTAGCTACTGGCGTAAGTACGGCATCGAGCCTGGACAAAGTCGAGATTAGGGAGATGTGCATGAACACGGTGAGGCACCTGGTCGAGCGTCATGCGGCCAAACAGCCCGACAAGCCGTTTCTGCTGGCGCCGGAGACGGATGCGGTCATGTCCTACGCGCGTCTGCGGGAACACGCGCTCGACATCGCGGCGCACCTCGATGCGCTGGCGGTGGGGCGGGGCGAAAAGGTTGCCTTCCTGATGCCGAACGGCTATTGGACTGTCGCATTGTTTCTCGGCGTGATTTACAGCGGCCGGGTGGTCCTGCCGCTGAACGCAGTGGCCGGCGGGTCGGCGCTGTCGTATGTGATTCAACATTCGGATTGCCGTCTCCTGTTTGTCGACGATGTCCTTGCCGGCAAATTCTCCACGGTATTGGGTGATCTGCCCTCTGGCGTGCGGACGATCACCACAAGTGTCGACCATGGGCCGGCTTGGCCGGACCCGGATGCGGCAGCGGTCGAGCCGCCGCCGGTCGACGAGGACTCGGATGCGTTGCTCATCTACACCTCCGGCACGACCGGGCGGCCGAAGGGCGTGCTACTGACCCATGGCAATGTGATCGCCGGTGGCCGCAACACCGTTCTGGCCCACCAGCTGACGGCCGACGACCGTGCGCTGTGCGTATTGCCGCTGTATCACATCAATGCCGAGATGGTCAGCGTGATGGCGCCTCTGGTCAGCGGTGGCAGCGTGGTGATGCCACAGCGCTTCAGTACCTCGAATTTCTGGGAGATCATCGGCCTTTATGCCTGTAGCTGGTTCAGCGTCGTACCGACCATGATCGCCTACCTGCTGGAGCACGCCGAGCGCGAGGGCCTCGACCGGGAGGTATTGGGCGCGCTACCGCGGCTGCGGTTCGGACGTTCCGCATCGGCGCCCCTGGCACCTGAGATCCATCGGGCCTTCGAGCAGCGTTTCGGTGTGCCGATCATCGAGACCATGGGGTTGACCGAGACCGCCGCGCAAATCCTCTCCAATCCCATGCCGCCGGCGGCTGCCAAATACGGTTCCCCCGGCGTGGCGGTAGGCAACGAGGCGAAGGTGATCGATGAGCACGGCAAGGTCTGTCCGACCGGCGTGCCGGGCGAGCTGATGATACGTGGTGCCAATGTCATGCACGGCTACTACAAGAACGCGGAGGCCACCAAGGCCGCCCTGGATCCTGACGGCTGGCTGCATACCGGTGATATCGCGCTGCAGGACGAAGAGGGTTTCTTCTTCATTACCGGGCGCATCAAGGAACTGATCATCAAGGGCGGCGAGAACATCGCGCCGCGCGAGATCGACGAGGCACTCTACGAGCATCCGGCGGTACTCGAGGCGGCGGGCTTTGGCATGCCGGACAGCCGTTATGGCCAAGAGGTGATGGCCTGCGTGGCCCTCAAGCCCGGCGCCAGCTGCAGCGTCGAGGAGTTGACCCGCCTTGCGGAGAGCCGCCTGGGTGATTTCAAGTCGCCCAAGCGGATTTTCATCATGGAGGAATTGCCCAAAGGGCCGTCCGGCAAGATCCAGCGTCTGAAGCTGCCCGAGATCGTGGCGGATCGATTGGTAGAAATCTGATGAAGGGCAGGTCTGCGCTGCGGCCCGGGCGGGCGGCTCGGCGACGGCGAACTGATGGAGACGAACATGTTTGACAAGGTGTTGGTAGCGTTGGACGGCTCCGATCACGCGCAGCATGCATTGCAGATGGCGAGCAAGCTGGCGCAGCGCTGTAATGCCGGTCTGATCCTGTTCCACTCCGTTGAGATCAACGCCTTCCGCAGCGACTACGACCGCCGTGTCGTCGAGTCGGCGCGCGAGGTCTATCGGCGTATCGGCATGGAGCAGGCGGATGCCATCCTGCAGGAGGCGGAGGACGTGGCGCGCGCCGCCGGATTGAACGATGTGACCCGTGCGGTCGGCGAGGGTGACCCAGTCAAGGCGATGTTGAAGATCACAAACCAGACCCCGGTCGACCTGTTGGTAGTCGGTACGCGCGGACTGACAGGGCTGCGCGAGATCGCGATGGGCAGCGTGGCCCACAAGATGAGCGTGGCGGCGCCCTGTCCGGTCTTGATCGTGAAGTAGTGTCTGCGCAACTCACCCGCCCATCTCACCGGGTTCCTGTTGCGGCCACCGATGCCCTCGCCATCACGGGTGCGCGTCAAGGCAGGAGTTGTCCCGCGTCGTCGCAGCCGAACATCCCCTGTCCGATGCCGGCTGTCTGTGCCGTCTGCTGCAGCAGTGCATCGAACACCCGCCGTTGCCACCAGTCGCCGTCGTCGAGCATCTGCTGGATGAGCCGGCGTTGCGCGGTGTCGCCGAAGAGAGGCGTAGGCCGCGGCAGCGTGTACAGGGCCCCGGACATCTCACAATAGGCGCGGTCGGCGGTCGCTGCGTAGGCGTGATAGTCATCTCCCCGGACGGGATGTCCGAGCAGTTCCAATGCCAACAGATGGCCGCGGCTGAAGTTGTACAGGGGCAGCATAGGGCAGAGGAAGAACAATAGTCGGCTCGCGGCGGGTTCGCTGAGCAGCGAGCCACAGCACTGCTGCGCCATCTCGGCCACCCAGCGCCTGGCCAGCTCGCCCTTGTGCGGCGCATTCCGGTCTTCCAGCCCATCCCATAGCGGTGCGATCTGGTCGCGGATGAAATTGTCCAGCGCGGCAGCGATCTGTTCCGGCCGGCAGGTCCGCAGCGCGGTCAGGCGTTGCACGTGCCAGAGGATGTCGATGTAGGTCTTGTCGATCAGGCGCCGCCCGGCATTTAGCCACTCATGCTGCGCGGCGTGCACCAGACCGCCATAGGTGAGGACCAGCAAGGCATTGTCGCTGCTGCGTGGATCTCGGCCAGAGGCAAACCCGGTCCATGGCGCCTGCCAGCGCAGCAAGGCGGCCGAGCATGCCTGGTCTAACGCCGGTCGGTCGGACATAACGGAAAAAATCGATATAAAACGTCTCGATTATTGTCTATTATTCTGGCTACGTCCAATCGGAAGGCGAATTTTGTCGGCCCGGGCCAATGCCCGCCAGGTGCCTGGCCGGTGGTGATCAGAGGGGTGATCGAGCGGTGACTGAGATTACGCAAATCAAACCGGACCGCCTGGTGGCGGTGCGCGAGGTCTTTGGTATCGACAGCGATCTGCAGGTGCCGGCGTTCAGTGAACGCGACGCCCATGTGCCCGAGGTCGATGCGGCCTACCGTTTCAACGCCGATGTCACGCTCGCGATCCTGGCGGGCTTCATGCGCGACCGGCGGGTGATGCTGCAGGGACTGCACGGCACCGGGAAGTCGACGCATATCGAGCAGGTCGCGGCGCGGCTGAACTGGCCCTGCGTGCGCGTCAATCTGGACGGCCACATCTCCCGCCTCGACCTGGTAGGCCGGGATGCCATCGTGATTCGCGACGGCAAACAGGTCACCGAATTCCAGGAGGGCATCGTACCCTGGTCGCTGCAGCGCCCGGTCGCGTTGATCTTCGACGAATACGACGCCGGCCGGCCCGACGTGATGTTCGTGATCCAGCGCATCCTCGAGCGCGACGGCAAGTTCACCTTGCTCGACCAGAACCGGGTGATTCGACCCAACCCCTATTTCCGTCTCTTCGCCACCGCGAACACCGTTGGTCTGGGCAACCTCAACGGCCTGTATCAGGGTGCCCAGGTGTTGAACCACGCGCAAATCGACCGCTGGAACATCGTCGCCACGCTGAACTACCTGCCGCGTGACGAAGAGATCGCGATCATCCAGGCGCGCGTCCCGGGAATCCGCGATCGGCGTCTGCTGGAGTCCATGGTCGCGCTGGCCGAGCTGACGCGCAACGGCTTTGCGGCCGGTGACCTCTCGACCCTGATGTCGCCCCGGACGCTGATCACCTGGGCCGAGAACTGCGAGATCTTCGATGATCCGCTGCAGGCCTTCCGGTTGTCCTATCTCAACAAGTGCGACGAGGCCGAGCACGCAATCATCGCGGAGTATTTTCAGCGCTGCTTCGATCGCGAGCTGGACGGCTCCGGCCCGCGGAGGCCGCAGGCCGTGAACCTCTGACGCCACCTGCGGTGACGGCGATGAGGACGGCACAACAACAGGCGCGTGAGCAACAGC
>JASFJQ010000162.1:0-5563 GCA_050121305.1 Chromatiaceae bacterium | reverse complement strand
CTTGAAGCTCGCATCACGCGTGATTCCGGCATTGTTGACCAAGATATCGATGTGGTCCCCCCGCGAATTGAGTTCTTCGCGGATGCGCACGCAGTCGTCGTAGTTACCCACATCGCAGGCCATGATCAAGGGATCATAGGACTGAGCGGCGGACCAGGCTTTGGCCTTTTCCTCGTTGCGATAAGTGGTCACGATGCGCGCGCCGGCATCGGCCAAACGTTTACATATTGCATTGCCTATGCCGCCGGTACCACCGGTTACCAGTGCTATTTTGTCTTTTAAATCAATCATGTCATTCCACGCTCTCCACGGACGTGGCGACCCCCTGGCCGCCGCCAATACATAGTGTAGCCAATCCCTTTTGGACGTGTTCCCGTTGCATGCCGTGCAGGGGTGTCGACGACGCGTTCACCGCCTTCCGTTCCGCGGACTCCGCGATCGCGCCGCCGTTGTCCGCCGACATCGCTATTACGGCGGCGCCGTCGTGGATGTCCGAGGCATTACCCGGGTCGACCGTACCGTCCTTCTTGAAGGCCGGGCGCAGGGCGCCGAGTTTCTCGGCCGTGGTGCCGGTGCTGCGCGGCAGCGACGATTACGACATCGCGATGCACGAAATCCTCCGAATGTGAACGGCCCGCGGTTCATAACAAGACACCGCAAAATGACTAGACTGTCAGCGTCGCCCGGGCAACTCTACTGCGCCCGCTGGCCTCCGCCGAGCCTTGTTGCACTGCACAAGATTGCGTGGTAGCGTGGCTTTGTTGCACCGCACAAATTCGGTGCAGGCGCTGCTGGACTGGCGAATAGAAGCAACCGCAACACACTACCTGGACCTCCGATTATGAGTACAAATGCGAATAACTGGAATGAATCTTTGATGACCGATTGGATGGCGACCCAGCGCAAATACTGGGACACCTGGAGCGATTTCGCCAGACAGTTGGCCGGTAATGGCGCGGGTGACGCGCTGGGCACGACCACGAATCCCTTCGCCGCATTTGGATCCGTTGCGGCCAATCCGATGATGCAGAACCCGTTCTTGAAGAATCCCTTCATGTCGACGCCGCTCTCGCCGAACCCATTTGCCCAGATGACCGCCGGCGTGAATCCATTCGATGGGGCGGCCGAGCAGTGGTGGTCTGCAGTGAAGCCGCAGCTTCAAGGCGACGCCGGAACGGTAGCGCAGCGTTTCTACGACATGGGGAAGAACTTCATGTCCATGGCCGAGGGTCTGTTCGGGGCGACGGGGCAGGAGCAGCCCGAGGCCGCGATGAGCTTGTGGATGAACTCGATGCATACCGTGCTCGAGCAATGGATAAACCAAATTCAGAACAACATGGATCTCGTGACGCCTGACCTACCGGGTGTGAGCGGCACGACGCTGAGCAGCTGGGCCCGCTTGGCTGACTCGATTTCGCCCTGGTTGAACATGTCCCAGCACTTCCTCAAGGAGATTGCCGAGGGCCATCTGCCGGGCGGCATCGAGATGCCCGGCGTGGGTGCCGCACAAGAGCAGTTCCTTCGCGCACTGTCGATCCCGGGGCTCGGCTACACGCGCGAACAACAAGAGAGCATGCAGAACCTGGCGCGGCATCTGCTCATCTATCATGACGCCTTCCGTGCCTATAAGCTTGCGTTCGCGAAGACCGCGCTCGCCTCGCTCGATTCGGTACGCAAGCGTCTGGAGGCCATGCACGAGAAGGGCGAAAAGATCGAATCCCTGCGCGGCCTATACGACATGTGGGTCGATGCGAGCGAGGAGGCCTATGCCGAGTTCGCCATGAGCGACGAATACCAGGTCGTTTACGGCGATCTGGTGAATACCCTGATGCAGGTGCGCAAGGATCTCAACGAGTTGGCCGAGCATCAGTACCAGCTGATGAACATCCCGACCCGATCGGAGATCGACACCATGCAGCACCGGCAGCAGGAGAACCGGCGTGAGGGCCGCCAGCTCCGGCACGAGATCGCCCTGCTACGCGCACAGGTCGAGAGGCTCAGTGCCCAGCCGCCTGCGGCCTCATCGCCCCCCGCCAGGACCCGGGCGAAGGCACCGGCGCAGAAAGCTCTGCCAATCGACGACGTCGAAGAGGATCTGACCGCCATTCGGGGCATCGGGCCGAAGATGATGGAGAAACTCTATGCCCAGGGCATCAAGAATTTTGCCCGGCTGGCGCAGATCAACAAGCAATTCGCCGAAGAGCTCGACGAGACACTCAATGCGCAGGGGCGGCTGCTGCGCGATGACTGGGTCGGGCAGGCCAGGAAGCTGCGTGGCTAACCGCAAACCGAAAGAGAGGATTTACTCAAGATGATTCCGTTTCAAATGCGTCCCGACGAGGTCTTGAACGAGGCCCGTGGTTTCAACGAGAAACTGGCCAAGGGTGTCGGAAATCTGATGGACGTCGGCGACATCCCCAGTGGGGTGACGCCCAAAGAGCCCGTCTACAAGGAAGACAAGCTGGTCTTATATCGCTTTAAGGGCGAGAAGCCGGCGACCAACAAGACGCCACTGTTGGTCGTCTATGCGCTGGTGAACCGCCCATACATGACCGACCTGCAAGAGAATCGCTCGACCATACAGGGCCTGCTGGAGGCCGGGCAAGACGTCTATCTGATCGATTGGGGTTATCCGGATGCCGCCGACCGCTACCTGACGATGGACGACTACATCAACGGCTACATCGATCGCTGCATCGACGTGATCTGCGCGCGCCATGGTATCGACAAGCTGAACGTCCTGGGCATCTGTCAGGGCGGCACGTTCAGCCTCTGCTACGCCGCTATGCATCCGGAAAAGCTGCGCAATCTCGTGACCATGGTGACGCCGGTCGACTTCAAGACACCGGACAATATGCTCAGCCACTGGGTCCAGAACGTGGATATCGATCTGCTGGTCGACACCCAGGGCAACATTCCTGGCGAGATGCTGAACTGGACCTTCCTCAACCTCAAACCCTATCAGCTGATGGCGCAGAAGTACCTCGGTGTCGTCGATCTGATGGACGACCCCAAGGCGTTGAAGAGCTTTATGCGCATGGAGAAATGGATCTTCGACAGTCCGGATCAGGCCGGTGAGACGTTCCGCCAGTTCGCCAAGGACTTCTTTCAGCAGAACAAACTGATGAAGGGGGAGGTGCAGATCGGGGAGTACACGGTGAACCTGCGCAATGTGACCATGCCGGTGCTCAACGTGTATGCGGAGCAGGATCATCTGGTCCCGCCGGATGCATCCCGGGCAATGAAAAAATACGTCGGATCCAAGGATTACACAGAGCTCTCCTTCCCTGGTGGACACATCGGGATCTATGTCAGCGGCAAGTCGCAGAAGACGATTCCGCCAGCGATTGGCAGCTGGCTGAACGAACACTGAGGTAAGGATATCGCAACAGAAAAACCGGTCGGCCGCCCACCGGCTGACCGGTTTTTTTTGTCTGCGCTGTGCCGCCGGCGCTCATCGCGACAACCCTGGCGGCACGATGATTGCTCCAGCCTATGATGAGGTCGACAGATTCCCTATAAGAATTTCGCCCGCCGGACTCTTACGCTTACCTTAGGGAAATCGGTAGCACGGAGAACGGGGTGATGACCGAGCGCGTCTCAGTTGGCGACTTGCAGGTCGCGAAATCGCTGTATGACTTTGTGGAGCAGAAGGCTATTCCTGGCACGGGTGTTGACCCGCAGGCCTTCTGGGATGGTCTTGCCGCGTTGATTGCGGACCTGGCGCCGCGCAACCGGGCGCTGCTGACCAAGCGCGACGATCTCCAGGCGCAGATCGACGCCTGGTGCAAGGCGCACCGTGGCAAGCCCTTGGACATGTCGGCCTACAAGGCGTTCTTGCGGGACATCGGTTACCTGCTGCCGGAGGGCGAGTCGTTTCAGATCACGACCGACAATGTCGACCCCGAGATCGCGCAGGTAGCGGGGCCTCAGTTGGTGGTGCCGGTCAATAACGCGCGCTATGCCCTGAACGCGGCCAATGCGCGATGGGGCAGCCTCTACGATGCGTTCTACGGGACCGACGTCATTCCCGACGAAGGCGACCTGAAGAAAGGCGAAAAATTCAATCTCAGCCGCGGTGCGGCGGTAGTGCAGCGATCGACCGAATTTCTTGATGCGGTCGTGCCGCTGACCGAGGGGTCGCACGCCGATGTCACCGAATACGCGCTGGCCAGCTTCAACGATCACGTCGGTCTGTCAGCGGTCCTGGCAGAAGGCCAGACGACCGGCCTGATAGATCCAGCCAGTTTCGTCGGTTATCGCCAGCGTGATGATCGTCTCAGCAATGTGCTGTTGCGCAATCACGGGCTGCATATCGATATCGTGATCAACCCCGATCACCCGGTTGCCCAGCTCCATCCGGCCGGCATCCAGGATATTCAGCTCGAGGCAGCCGTCACCACGATTATGGACTGCGAAGACTCGGTGGCGGCAGTCGACGCGGAGGACAAGGTCCAGGTCTATGCAAACTGGCTGGGGCTGATGCGCGGGGACCTGGCAGAGACCTTCTACAAACGCGGCAAGCCGGTGGAACGGGCGCTCAACGCGGACCGTGAGTATACCGCCGCGCGCGGGGGAACGCTGGTGCTGCCGGGACGCAGTCTGATGCTGGTGCGCAATGTCGGACATCTGATGTCGAACGAGGCGATTCTGGAGGGCACCGGACAGGCGGTGCCCGAAGGCATCCTGGATGCGATGCTGACGAGCCTGATCGCGCTGCATGATCTCGGCGGTGGCGGGCGCTTCCGCAATTCACGTTGCGGCAGCGTCTATATCGTCAAACCCAAAATGCATGGCCCCGACGAAGTGGCTTTTACCACGGAGCTGTTCGGTCGCGTGGAAGACGTGCTGGGTATGCAGCGCAATACCCTGAAGATAGGCATCATGGATGAAGAGCGGCGAACCACCGTCAACCTGATGGAGTGTATCCGTGCCGCCCGCGAGCGCGTCATCTTCATCAATACCGGTTTTCTCGATCGCACGGGCGACGAGATACACACCAGCATGGAGCTGGGCCCCGTTCTACCCAAGGCCGAGATCAAGAATCAGAAGTGGATCGCGGCCTACGAGGATTGGAACGTCGATGTCGGTCTGGCCTGCGGACTGGCGGGAAGGGCTCAGATTGGCAAGGGTATGTGGCCGATTCCGGACCAGATGGCGAAGATGGTCGAGACCAAGATCGCGCATCCTATGGCGGGCGCCAACTGCGCGTGGGTCCCTTCGCCGACCGCAGCCACGCTGCACGCGATGCATTATCACATTGTCGATGTCGCGCAGCGCCAGGCGGAATTGGCGTCACGCCCACGCGCAAGTCTCGACGATATCCTTACGCCGCCGCTGTTGAGTGATCCGACGGCATTGAGCGATGCGCAGATCCAGCGGGAATTGGACAACAACGCGCAGGGTATCCTGGGTTATGTCGTGCGTTGGGTCGACCAGGGCGTGGGGTGCTCCAAGGTGCCCGACATCAACGACGTGGGTCTGATGGAAGACCGCGCCACGCTGCGCATATCGAGCCAGCACATGGCGAACTGGCTGCATCATGGAATCTGCGACGAGCAGC
>JASFJQ010000161.1:0-5599 GCA_050121305.1 Chromatiaceae bacterium | reverse complement strand
TACTGCTCGTTTGTACGCTGCCCGCCCGGGCAAGCTGGATCTCACCCTTCATCAGTGAGCTCCACTACGACAATGCAGGGTCTGATGTTGGCGAGTTCGTCGCGGTTGGCGGTCCGCCAGGCCTTGATCTCTCCGGCTGGCAGATCGTGCTCTATAACGGCGCGAACGGCAGCCCTTACGATGTATTGCCCTTGTCGGGCATGCTCGGTGCTGGCAATGGGCTGGCCGAGATGCATCGGACGGCGGGTGGTATGCAGAACGGGCCGGATGCGGTCGCGTTGGTATCGGCGGCCGACGCCGTGATTGACTTTGTCGCCTATGAAGGCGCCGTTGTCGCAACCCAAGGTCTGGCCGCCGGGATGACGGCGCGGGAACTGCCGATCGCCGAAGGCAGCGCGACACCGGTGGGAAGTTCGCTGCAGCGGGTGGGAAGTCTCGCGGATTGGAGTTGGGTCACAGGGCCGGCCTCGCCGGGCATGGTGAATGTCGGTCTGGCCCCACCAGCGCAGGGGCGTGTGCCGATTGTGGCGACCTGGTTGGTGTGGTGCTCGGGTTTGCTTGGACTGGTGTTGGCGACCGTCATCGGTCGAAGTCGCCAGCGAGGCGGCGTGATGGTCTTTACGCCCCAGCGAACGGTCTGAGGTCGGGCGCCCGGTCCGCTGTTGACCGGGCGTCGTGGCGGCTACGAAATTGTGCAGGGTCTGCCTTGGACCGGGAGAATGGGTCATGAAGCGAGAGCGCAGATTGTCGTTGAGACGTTTGGTTGGACGCGATCGGCAGACAGACGCCATGCCGGATGCGGCTGCACCATCGCAGGTGTCGCGAACGACCTCGGCGGATACAACGCGAATGGAGGGCACCACCCTCGAAGAGGCCTATCGCGACCTCCTGGTGCAGAACCAGATCCTGTCGGAGAGCAATGCGCGTCTCCAGGAGCAGCTCACTGAGCATGCGCGCGGCGTTGCTGAATCACCGGCCGCGAAGCAGTTGATCCGGGCGCAGCGGGATGCACTGGTCGAGCGCAGTCGTCGACTGCGTGAGGTCGAGTACGAACTCAAGCAGATGCAGCGCCTCAAGGACAAGCTGGTCGAGGAGAACCGGCGGCAGCAACGGCAGTTGGACGATTTCCGTCCTGTGCTGCGCCGCGAAGAGCAGAATCGGCGTGAGCTCGCCGCGGCCAAGGCGGCCCTGCGTGAAAAGACCAACGAGCTGCTGTGCCTGCAGGATAAGTACTTTCAGCTCGAGGCGCGCCTCGAACCGACGTCTCCTCCCGGCTCTGTCGCCAACGGACACTTTTAGGCGGTCCTGAATCGCGCGCCACTCAGGCCTTCGCCAGGGCCGGGGCGAGAAAGCGCCCCGTATGTGAATGTGCCATTTTGGCGACCTGCTCGGGTGTCCCGGTGGCGATGACCTCGCCGCCACCGTCGCCGCCCTCGGGTCCGAGGTCGATGATCCAATCGGCCGTCTTGATCACATCCAGATTGTGCTCGATGACCACAATGCTGTTGCCGTGATCGCGCAGGCGGTGCAATACCTTGAGCAGCTGTTTCACGTCGTGGAAATGCAGCCCGGTGGTGGGCTCGTCGAGGATGTACAGGGTTCGTCCGGTGTCGCGTTTGGATAGCTCGCGCGACAGCTTGACCCGTTGTGCCTCGCCGCCCGACAGCGTGGTGGCGTTCTGCCCCAGGGTGATATAACTCAGGCCGACGTCCATCAGGGTCTGCAGTTTGCGCTTGATCACCGGGACGGCGGCGAAAAAGGCCAGTGCGTCCTCGACCGTCATATCGAGTACTTCGTTGATGCGTCTGCCTTTGTATTGAATCTCCAGGGTCTCGCGGTTGTAGCGCTTGCCCTTGCAGACGTCACATTGCACATAGATGTCGGGCAGGAAGTGCATCTCGACTTTGATCACACCGTCTCCCTTACAGGCCTCGCAGCGGCCTCCCCGGACGTTGAAGCTGAAACGACCGGGTGTATAGCCGCGCGATCGTGCCTCGGGAACCCCGGCGAAGAGTTCACGGATCGGCGTGAACAGGCCGGTATAGGTGGCGGGATTGGAGCGCGGTGTGCGGCCGATCGGCGATTGATCGATGTCGACTACCTTGTCGAAATGATGCATTCCGGTCGCTTTCTTGAAGGGCGCGACGCTTTGATTGGCGCCGTTGAGTTCATTCGCCGCCAATGGGTACAAAGTGTCATTGATCAGGGTCGATTTGCCTGAGCCGGATACACCGGTCACGCAAGTAAACAGGCCGGCGGGGATCTCGAGTTTTACCTTTTTGAGGTTGTTTCCGCGGGCACCCTCGATCTTCAGCATGCGCTTGCGGTCGAGGGGGTGGCGTTTCTCGGGCAGCTCGATACGCTCGCGACCGGCGAGATAGTCACCGGTAATCGAGCCGGCCACGGCACAGATGTCTTCGATCCCACCCTGCGCCACAATCTGGCCGCCGTGCACACCCGCGCGTGGGCCGATGTCGACGACATGATCGGCGCAGCGGATCGCATCCTCGTCGTGCTCGACCATGATCACGGTATTGCCGAGGTCGCGCAGATAGGTCAGCGTGTTGAGCAGGCGCTCGTTATCGCGTTGATGCAGACCGATCGAGGGTTCGTCCAACACATACATTACCCCGACCAGGCCGGCGCCGATCTGGCTCGCGAGACGGATGCGCTGTGCCTCACCGCCCGACAGGGTCTCCGCGCTGCGGTCCAGCGTCAGATAATTCAGACCGACGTTGACCAGGAAACGCAGGCGATCGTTGATCTCCTTGACGATCTTGGCGGCGATCTTGCCCCTTTTGCCCGGCAGGTCCAGGTGTTCGAAGAACGCCAGGCTGGCCTCGACCGCCATGCCGGTTATCGACGGCAGATCGTGTTCGGCGACGAACACGCTGCGCGCCGCCTCGTTCAGACGACTGCCCTGGCAATCCGGACAGGGCTGTGACGAGATGAAGCGCGCCAGCTCTTCGCGTACCGCATTCGACTCGGTGTCGCGGTATCGCCGCTGCATGTTGTTGATAATGCCCTCGAAGGGATGGGTCTTCTTGACCGTCCGGCCACGCTCGTTGAAATAGCTGAACTCAATCGCCTCGAATGCGCTGCCGTGTAGGACGACCCTACGAATCTCCTCGGGTAGCTTGCTCCACGGTGTCTCGGGATCGAACCCGTAGTGCTTTCCCAAGGAGCGAATCATCTGGTGGTAATAGGCATTGCGCCTGTCCCAACCGCGGACCGCACCGCCGGCCAGCGACAGCTCCGGGTGTGCGACCACCTTGTGCGGATCGAAGAACTGCTCGATACCCAGACCGTCGCAGGTCGCACAGGCGCCGACCGGATTGTTGAACGAGAACAGGCGCGGCTCCAATTCCTCGATGCTGTAGCCGCACACTGGGCAGGCGAAGTTGGCCGAGAACACCAGGTCCGGTTGCGGTCTGGCCGGATCCGCGTCCATCCAGGCGATCCGGACGACGCCGCCCGCGAGTTGCAGGGCAGTCTCGAAGGATTCGGCCAGCCGCAGCCCGATGTCGTCACGCACCTTGAAGCGATCGACGACCACCTCGATGGTGTGCTTCTTGTGCAGGTCGAGTTCCGGCGGATCGTCCAGCTCGAACAATTCGCCGTCGATGCGGGCCCGAATAAACCCCTGGGCGTGGAGTTCTGCGAGCAGCTTGTGGTACTCGCCCTTGCGCTCGGAGATCACCGGCGCCAGCAGCATCAGTTTGCTCCCTGCGGGCAGCGCCAGTACCTGGTCCACCATCTGACTGATTGTCTGCGCCTCCAGGCGTTCGCCATGGCTCGGGCAGCGCGGTGTGCCGGCGCGTGCGAACAACAGGCGTAGGTAGTCGTAGATCTCGGTGATGGTGCCGACAGTGGAACGGGGATTATGGCTGGTCGTCTTTTGCTCGATCGATATCGCCGGCGACAGCCCCTCGATATGGTCTACGTCGGGTTTCTCCATGATCGACAGGAACTGGCGGGCGTAGGCCGACAGCGACTCCACGTAGCGTCGCTGGCCTTCCGCATAGATGGTGTCGAATGCCAACGACGACTTCCCCGAGCCGGACAGGCCGGTGATGACGATCAGCCGGTCGCGCGGCAGCGCCAGATCGATGTTTTTGAGGTTGTGCGTGCGGGCGCCGCGTATCTGAATCGTGTCCATGATCGTTACTGCAGGGCATCAAGTCTGGGGAGTCTACGGCAGTGCGCCAGGTGGGGAAACGTCGCCCTGTCTGGGGACAAGTCCGGCCTTTGGCATCGGTTCTCCCGGCCGTGCCGGTGCCTGCGTCGGACGGCCGTTCGGGTTAATATCTGCAGCCGAACCTCCAGGACCTCCCCGGTGCCAGAGAACGCTACCCATAAAATGACCGGCAGCGAGCGGCGGGCCACCTTTGGTCTGGCCGGTGTGCAGGGCTTCCGTATGCTCGGCCTCTTCCTGATCCTGCCGGTATTCGCCCTTTATGCCGAGACGCTGCCCGGTTCGACGCCCTTTTTGACTGGCCTTGCGGTCGGTATCTACGGCCTCACCCAGGCCGCACTGCAGATCCCGTTCGGCCTCTTGTCCGATCGCATCGGGCGCAAGCCGGTTATCCTGGGCGGTTTGGTGTTGTTTGCGCTGGGTAGTGCGATCGCGGCGTCGGCGAACGAGATGTGGCTGGTCATCGTCGGCCGCGCGGTGCAGGGCAGCGGGGCGATCGCCGCCGCCGTGATGGCGCTGGCCGCCGATCTGACGCGCGAGGAGAACCGCACCAAGGCTATGGCCACGATCGGCATGATGATCGGGGTCTCGTTCATGCTCGCCATGCTGGCCGGCCCGCTGCTCGGTCGCCTGATCGGCGTCGACGGTATCTTCTGGTTGACGGCCCTGCTGGCGTTGGTCGGCATCGCCATCATCACGCTGGTGGTGCCAACGCCTCGCCACAGCCGGGTCCACCGCGATGCCGAAACCGTGCCGGCCATGTTCCACCGGGTGCTGCACAACCGCGAATTGCTCCGCCTGGACTTTGGCATCTTCTCGCTGCATGTGATCCTGACGGCACTCTTCCTGGCAATACCGGTGGTGCTGCGCGACCTCGGTCTGGCGCCGGTGCAGCATGCCTGGGTGTATCTGCCGGTGATGCTGGGATCCATTGCGCTCATGCTGCCGCTGGTTATCGTTGGGGAACGTCGTGGGCTGATGAAACCGGTGTTCATCGGTGCGGTGGGCTGCCTGATGATCGCGCAGTTGGCCCTGGGACTGACGGTCCACAGTTTCTGGGGCTTCGTCGTGGCGTTGACCCTGTTTTTCACCGCCGTCAACCTGCTGGAGGCGGCCCTGCCGTCGCTGGTCTCCAAGATCGCCCCGGTCGAGGCCAAGGGGACGGCGATGGGCGTCTACTCCACCTCGCAATTCACCGGCGCCTTCATCGGAGGCGTAGTGGGTGGTTGGGCGCACCACCAGTTCGGCCTTGCGGCGGTCTTCGAGGCCGGGGCCGTGGCGGCGGCAATCTGGCTGTTGCTGGCGTTTGGGATGCGCCGACCGGGCCGCTATGCCAGTCGTCTGGTCAATCTCCGCGACCTGGCGGACCCCGGTGGCGATATCGTGGGGCGCCTGCAAGGGGTC
>JASFJQ010000160.1:0-5612 GCA_050121305.1 Chromatiaceae bacterium | reverse complement strand
AGGCCAGATTCCTGGGCAGCCAAGGCGGTGGGTTGCCCGCATCGTAGTGGGCGATTTCGACCGGATGCTGCGACCAAATGATGGGGTCGAGATAGTCCGCCATACGGCCGTGTGTGGCGATCAGCTGGGTAAAGAAACCGAAGGATCGGCGATATTCGTCGAAACGAATCAGTGATTCGCGCGCCTGACGATCGAGCTGACTCTCCAACGTCTGGTCGAAGATATCACTGAGCGCGCGGGTCTGGATGCGATCGACAATTATCCAAACGGCGAAGCCTGTCACCAGGCCGAAGGCGAGCGCAAGCAGGGGGATGGGTATCCCCTTGAGAAGTCTGCGTGTCAGCGACCGTTTGCTGATCTGTCTCGTCCCAGAATGGCGCCTGGGCAGGATTATCACGCCGGAACCTCAAATCACCAAACCAATCTATTGACCTCGATCGGCGGACAGCCGCAGGTCGCTAGGGGCCTGCTCAGATCGCACGCAGAATGGGCGCGGCGCGGCGCGGAACCGACGACATGTTCGGTAGAAGACGATCGAGCGCCTCTCGACAGCAAGGCTCCAGGGACTCGAATTCTATTCCGAAGCCGTGCAGGCTCTGATGGCTGACACGCCCATTTGCGGTGAGGCAGCCGTCACAGAAGTCCTCTCCGGGGTTGAAGGTGACTGTAACCTCTGCACCGATCGGCACAATACTGGTTTCTGCCCGGATGTAGAGACCACCATGCGCGAGATCGGTGATACGGCCCCTTATCAGGCCGAAGCGCACGCAGCCTACGACTGCGTCGAGCGAGACGACCTTGCGTTCGCAGTTTCGCTGCTCCATCCTGCCCTCCCATAGTTCGCACCCGCTGTCCGCGGTCTACGCCGCTTTGAGGATTGGGTGGCTAGCCAACTCTGCTGCCTGCATCCTAAGTGCTGTGTCGCCGGGCAGACCATTGGGAGCAATCCCAGATCACCCTAGTAATTACCCTAGAGTCAATGTAATTTTTTTAAAAATCAATCTGTTATTGTGTTTAATGGCACGCTCGCATATGGGATTCTGCGGTGATGGTCGAGCCGGCGACGGCGCCTGAAACCTATCTGAAACACGAAGGAAAAAATGCAACTGCAGATCGAGGATGCCGCGCCTCCGGGATTGTGGCACCGCCTGGCGGCCATTTTCTACGATAGTTGGCTAATCGCGGCCATCTGGCTTATCGGCGCCACCGCGGAGACCTTCATCCGCGCAGGGCTGGGAATCGGCGAGGACGCCGGCTCCCACCGTCCTCTGCAAGTCTTTTTGTTCCTCTCGCCCGCAGTATTCTTCGGCTGGTTCTGGACCCACGGTGGTCAGACCCTCGGCATGCGGGCCTGGCGTCTGAAGCTGCTCGACAGCAGCGGCAACCCGGTAACCTGGCGGCAATCGCTGATTCGCTACGGCGCCGCCTGGCTGTCGCTGTTGGCCCTCGGGCTGGGATATATCTGGGTTTGGATCGACCCCCAAGGCCTGAGCTGGCACGACCGCCTCAGCGGCACCCGGCTGGTCGTGCTGGAAAGAACGACAAAATAGCAGCAAAGGTTCAACGTACCCGATTCAGCACGTAGAGCCCGATCGACAGAAAGACCAACGCAGGCGTGAGCGCACTGAGCATCGGATTGACTTCGTAGACTACTGCTACATAGGACATTCCACGGGAAAGCAGATAGAACGCCATACCCAAGGCCAACCCGAGGAAGACGCGTTGCCCCATGCTCAAGAAACGCTGATGTGCAAGCACGAAGGGAATTGCAACGAACAGCATGACCATCGTCGCCAGCGGCGTCGCAACCTTCAGCCAAAATGCAACCTCATATTCGGTCGATGACAGCTTACTACGGCGCATCACCTGCACATAATCGATGAGCTCTGTAATCGGCAACATCGTCGGTTGGATCACTACGGCGTTCAACAACCCCGGATCGAGTATCGAATCCCAGCGCGCACTCGCCAGGCTCCGTTGGCCAACACCCTCCGCGCTGATCTCACTCTGCCGGATCTCCCGCATAAGCCAATGATCGCCGCGATGCTCGGCGCTTGCGGCATATGTGGCCAGTTTCAGCCGCCTGGAATCGTCGAATTCGTAGACAAAAATGTCCTCGAGACGGGTTCCGGGAAGAATGCTGCGAATGTTTACGAAGGCCTGCCCATCACGTGCCCAGAAACCGTAGCGTGTCTTTAGCGTGACCTTCTCTTCCAGCTGTTCGGTGCGATACTGCTCCCCCCACTGCTCACTGGCCGGGGCAACAAATTCACCGAACAGGAAGACAGCCAGCATCATCAATAGACCGGTCTTCAACACGGCCAGAACGATCTGGCGCAGCGAGAACCCAAATCCCCGCATCGCCGTCAGCTCGCCATGCTCGCCCATGGCGCCAAGGCCGACCAGAGAACCCATCATCGCGGCAACGGGAAAGACTTCAAAGACGTAGCGAGGCGCGGACAGAAGGGCAACGAAAAAGGCATCCCCAAGCCCATAGTTACCCTGGCCGACGTCTTCCGACTCGTCAATCAGACCGAAAAACACCAACAAGACCACCATCACGACCAAACTGATGCCGGTCCCCTTCAGCATGGTGATACCAATGTAGCGTTCCAGAATGATCAATCTGATACCCGCCAGGTAAGCCACCGTCGCCAGTGCACAGAGAACCAGTTCGAATCGAGCAACACCATCAGGCCCGCGAACCCCAACATGACCAGCGGAAGCCACCACATGCCGAGCCAGGCCGGCACCCAGCCTGTCTGCAGCCACTGCTCTGCGACCCGCTGCAGGTTCATAAAGGTGAAATAGATCAGCACCGCCAAACTAAGCCTGCCATAGATGCTGGAGCGCGGTGGTGATCGGGCCAGGGGCACGGCAAGGATCGCAAACCCCAGCAAGGCCAGCGGCATTGACAGTCGAAATTGAAACTCGGCCCAGTCCCGTGGGCTCCCGGAGGCAAGAAGCGCCCGCCAGGGCTTGGCACTCTGACGCGTCTTGAAAATGCCCAGACCAGGTGTCGGGATGCGTACTGCATACTGCTCGAAGCTGCCGACCGAATAATCGAGCGCCCCCGGTGTCCCTTCGTAACGATAGCCGTCGGTCAGAATGACGAAGCGCTCGCCGGTCTCAGGATCTGTCGTCTGAAATGCGCCCTTCGCGGTCACCAGGCCAAGCTTGCCCTGTTGCCGATCCTGGACGAAGACACCCTCGAGTCTGCTGCCATCCGGCCCGAGCCGTTCGGTGTAGACCACCAGATCACCCCGACGGAACTCACTGAAGCGTCCCGGGCGCACGCCTGAGATATCTGAAGCATTCGCCTGTTCTGCTTTCAGCCTGTCGACGCTGCCGCGTGCCCAGGGCAACAGCTCCATTACCAGCACAGCAACGATCAAGGCGAGCGGGAAGGCCACCAGCATGATCGAACGCAGCAACCGCGCCTGACTGAATCCGGCCGCCTCCAGCGCGACGATCTCGCTGTCTCGATGCATTCTGCCCAGCACCCAGAGTACAGAGAAAAAAAAGGCGGGGGGAATAATCAGACCCGTCGCCCTCACCAGCTCCAGGCCGACCACGAGGAGCAGGATGTCAGCGCTGAGCACACCACTGGCGGCTTTGCCCAGATAGCGCACCAGAGTACTGGAAAACAGCACCAAGGCCAGTACCAGCACGATGATGAACAAAGTCTGTAGGATTTCTCGCAACAGCAGCCGATCGATCAGCCCCATGGTGCTTCCTTTACGCGCCTGATTCGTTACACTTTGGCCGATAACTGTTCGAAACGATACCGCCAACCACTGATCGGCGAAAGCGCGTAGCAGCGCGCATTACATACGAGAGAACGCAATGGAACACGTTTGCAAAGTCGGTCCCCCAGAAAGCATGAAATCCGCCTGCCTGCTGGTTGGTGTGTACAAGAACAACCGCCTTACCGACCTTGGCCGGTCCCTGGACGATGCAACCGGTGGTTATATCAAGCGCGTCCTCAGACGGCAGGACTTTGTGGCCGATATCGGGCAGACCCAGATCCTGTACGATCCGCCGGACTGTGCGGCGACGCGCGTCATGCTGATCGGCCTGGGCGAGGAGAAGGAGTTTTCCACACGCAAGTTTGGCACATCCCTGCTGCCGGCGTTTCGGCTGCTGGAGCAATCCGGGGCAACCGACTGCATGGTGCTTCTTCCCAACAAGCATGGCGATGATACGACCTATCGTCTGGTAAGAGAGGCGGTCGCGGCAGCCGAGGCAGCCGCATACCGTTTCGATCAGTGCAAAAGCGAGTCTAAGCCACCGAAGAAGCCGATAAGGCGCGTCGATTTTCTCGTCCATACGCGACCGCAAGCGAATGCCGGCAATCGCGCTGCGAAACATGCACAGGCGATCGGGAACGGAACCCGCCTCGCGAAGGACCTCGCGAACCTGCCTGGAAATATCTGCACCCCGACTTATCTCGCGGAAAAGGCGCAATCGTTGGGCCGCGGCAAGCGCAAATTGAAGGTGACGGTGCTGAGCGAGAAGCAGATGCAGAACCTCGGCATGGGCGCCCTGCTCTCGGTATCCCGCGGCAGTCGACAGCCCGCGAAATTGATCGTTCTGGAATACAAGGGCGGCAAGCCCGGCGCCAAGCCCGTCGCACTGGTGGGAAAGGGACTCACCTTCGATGCCGGCGGGATATCGATCAAACCGGCCGCAGCGATGGACGAAATGAAGTACGACATGTGCGGCGGCGCGAGCGTGCTCGGCGCCATCGCGGCCTGTACCGAGCTGGACCTGCCCATCAATGTGGTGGGCGTGATCCCGAGCTCCGAGAATCTGCCAGATGGTGATGCCAACAAACCGGGTGATATTGTCACCTCGATGTCGGGTCAGACGATAGAGATCCTCAACACCGATGCCGAAGGTCGCCTGATCCTTTGCGATGCGCTTACCTACACCGAACGATTCGAACCCGCGGCAGTCATCGATATCGCGACGCTGACCGGCGCCTGCATTATCGCCCTCGGAGATCAGGCCAGTGGCTTATTGGCGAACAACGACAAACTTGCCGACGAGGTGCTCGAGGCGAGCGAGGGCAGCGGCGATCGCGCTTGGCGCCTGCCGCTATGGGATGAATACCAGAGTCAACTCGACAGCAACTTTGCGGACATGGCGAACATCGGTGGGCGCGGCGCAGGTACCATCACCGCTGCCTGCTTTCTTTCGCGCTATACCAAAGCCTACCCCTGGGCGCATCTCGATATTGCGGGCGTCGCATGGCTCGGCGGCAAAGAGAAGGGCGCCACCGGTCGCCCCGTACCCTTGTTGACGGAGTTTCTGTTGCGTCGATGCAAGGTGAGTATGTAGCTATCGAGTCATGACGCAAGTCGATTTCTATGTACTTACACCGCACAGCGGCGGCGACCGTTATCAGCTTGCCTGCCGAGTCGCGGAGAAGGCCAGGCAGGCGGGCCGCCGCGTCCTGATCCATACGCCGATCGCGGCCGAAGCGAAACATCTGGACGGTCTGCTGTGGTCCTTGTGGGAGCAGAGTTTTGTACCGCATGGGCTACTCGGTCAGGCGGACCCCGAGGTCAATCCGATCCTGATCGGGGATGGCGCCCGCGATATGGAGC